>JACZKF010000422.1 GCA_014860175.1 Desulfuromonadales bacterium
GGCCCAGGCGATCCAGCGCCGGCGACCCGGCAGCCCGGCCAGTGCCGGCCAGCTCAATCTGCTCGCTCTGCTCAACCAGACGTTTCGCGTCGTGGCTGAGCTCCACCTGCAGCAGCGCGGCTGCTCCGTCGGCCTGCAGCAGCTGGAGGTCAGCGGCCAGAGCCTGGCGCTGCCGCAGTTGGCCTCAACCCTGGAGCACTTCACCGAGCTGTTCCCGCCGGCGGCCATCCTGCGCGGCAGCTCCCGCCAGCAGTTCCTGCAGGGAGAGAGCACCGGGGAGAACCGGCGGCAGACGCTGGTAGAGCTGTTCATCCTGGCGGTGCAAAACAGCAACCCGGCCACCGGTGACCTGCGGGAACTGTTCGACGATGCCGAGCTGCGCCGGCGTTGCCCCTACCAGCAGACCCTGGCGGCTCTCGACCAGCAACTGGGGGAGAGCTCGACCCCGGGAGCCCTGGCCGGTTCTCTGCTGCGTTTGCTGCGCGCGCCGCTGGAAGCCGCCCCCCACTCCCTGGCCGCCCAGCTGGAGTTCGTCCGCCAGAGCTGGGGCGATCTTCTCCCCCCCGAGCTGCTGCGCGGCCTGCTGACCGCCTTCGACATCCTGCAGGAAGAGCAGCAGACGCGCGGCGGCGGCCCCGGGCCGATTCCGGTACCGCGCTTTGGCCGCGCCGACCTGCAGTACGAGGAGCCGGAGCGCTTCTCCCCGGACGCCGACTGGATGTCGAATGTGGTGCTGATCGCCAAGACCATCTACGTCTGGCTCGACCAGCTCAGCCGAAAATATGACCGCCCGATCTGTCGCCTCGACCAGATCCCCGACCAGGAGCTCGACCAGCTCGCCCGCTGGGGCTTCACCGGCCTGTGGCTGATCGGCATCTTCGAGCGCTCGCCGGCCTCGGAGAGGATCAAGCGCCGGATGGGAAATCCCGAAGCGGTCGCCTCGGCCTACTCCCTGTACGACTATGCCGTCTCCCAGGAACTGGGGGGGGAAGAGGCGGTCGCCTTGCTGCAGGAGCGCTGCCGCCGCCGCGGCATCCGCCTGGGGTGTGACGTCGTCCCCAACCACACCGGCATCTACTCTAAATGGACCCGGGAGCACCCGGACTGGTACGTCCAGGTCGATCACCCCCCCTACCCGGCCTACCAGTTCAGCGGCGAGAATCTCTCCTTCGCCGACGACGTGGAGATCTACATCGAAGACGGCTACTGGAATCACGCCGATGCGGCGGTGGTGTTCAAGCATGTCGATCGCCGCGACGGCCGGGTGCGCTACATTTACCATGGCAACGACGGCACCCACCTGCCGTGGAACGACACCGCCCAGCTCAACTTCCTGCTGCCGCAGGTCCGGGAGGCGATGATCCAGACCATCTTGCGGGTGGCCCGGCGCTACCAGATCATCCGCTTCGACGCCGCCATGACCCTGGCCAAGAAGCATTTCCAGCGCCTCTGGTTCCCCCAACCGGGGGGGGGCGCCGGCGTGCCCAGCCGGGCGGAGCACGCCATGAGCCGGGAGGAGTTCGACCGGGCCTTCCCGGTGGAGTTCTGGCGCGAGGTGGTCGATCGGATCGCCGCCGAAGTCCCCGACACCCTGCTGCTGGCCGAGGCCTTCTGGCTGATGGAAGGGTACTTCGTCCGGACTCTCGGGATGCACCGGGTCTACAACAGTGCCTTCATGAACATGCTGAAGACGGAAGACAATGCCAAGTACCGCAGCGTGCTGAAGAACATCCTGGAATTCAACCCGGAGATCCTCAAGCGCTTCGTAAACTTCATGAACAATCCCGACGAAGCGACCGCCGTCGCCCAATTCGGCAAGGCGGACAAATATTTCGGCGTCGCGATGCTGCTCGCCACTATGCCGGGGCTGCCGATGTTTGGCCACGGGCAGATCGAGGGGTTCGAAGAGAAGTACGGCATGGAGTACCGCCGGGCCTACAAGGATGAACTCCCCGACGAGGCGTTCATCCGCCACCACGAGGCGCAGATCTTCCCGCTGCTGCGCCGCCGCTGGCTGTTCAGCGGCTCGGAGAACTTCGTCATGTACGATTTCTGGAACGACGGGGGGGTCAACGAGGATGTCTTCGCCTACAGCAACCACTCCGGCGGCGAACGGGCGCTGATCGCCTTTCACAACCGCTACGCTGAGACCGGCGGCTGGATCCGTACGTCGGTGCCGCGCCGGGTGAAGCAGGGAGAGCAGGAAGTGGTGCAGCAGCCGACCCTGGCCGAAGCGCTGCAGATCCGCGCCGATGATCGCCATTACCTGCGGTTTCGCGATTCCCGCACCGGCCTGGAGTACCTGCGCTCAGGACGCGAACTGCATGAGCGCGGCCTCTTCCTCCAACTCGGCCCTTACGAATACGGAGCCTTCCTCGATTGGCGGGAGATCATCGACGAGGACGGCTCCTGGGGGTGGCTCTGCCACAGCCTGGCTGGTCGGCCGGTGGAGAGCCTCGATTTTGAATGGAAGAAGGTCCGCTACGCGCCGCTGATCGAGACCTTCCGGCGGGCGGTCTTCCCCGGACTGCTGCGCTCGCTGGCCGCTGCCTTCACCGACCCCCAGGCGCTGCGCCGGGATCCGGTCTGTGCCAACTTCTTTCGCCAGGCGGACGCTTTCTACCAGGCCCTGGCGCCGATGGTCGGCCTCGACGCCGCCCCCCCCTCGGCCGCCGGGCTCTGTCCCGTGCTGGAGCGGCTGCGCCGCCTGGCCGATACCAAGGGGGACTCCAAAGCGGAGACCGCCGCCTTGGCGGCTTTCGGCCAGGGGCTGCCGACGGCTGCGCCGGCTGGGGTCCGGCGTGACCAGTTCCTGCGCATCGGCCTGCCGTGGCTGCTCCTCTCCCGCCTCGGCACCTTCCCAGGCGCCACCCCGGCGCAGGCGGCACACTGGCTGGAGGAGTACCTTCTCACCCCCATCCTGCAGGAGATCCTGCAGAC
>JACZKF010000423.1 GCA_014860175.1 Desulfuromonadales bacterium
GTCGAACTGCTCCTCCAAAGCCGCCGTCGATACCCCGGCCAGGATCGAGACCAGCCATTTGCTGCCGACAAACAGATCGGCAACCTCTCCCACAACCTCCCCAACCATCTGCGGCTTGATGGCCAAAATCACCAGATCGGCCAATCGCACCGCCTCCCGGTTGTCGCTGATCGCCTCGACCCCATAGCGCTGCGCCAGGGTGTCGCGGCGCAGTTCCGCCGGCTCGGAGACGACGATCTGCGCCGCCGGATAGGTCCCCCGCAGCAACCCCCGGATCAGGGCTTCCGCCATATTGCCGCCGCCGATGAAGGCGATTTTTCCTGCTCGCTGCATATTCTCGCTCCCTGTTGCCGCTCATCAGCCCGCGTTGCAGGCTACCGAAAGTTTCCCAAGTA
This sequence comes from Desulfuromonadales bacterium, assembly GCA_014860175.1. Classification (GTDB taxonomy): domain Bacteria; phylum Desulfobacterota; class Desulfuromonadia; order Desulfuromonadales; family JACZKF01; genus JACZKF01. The sequence goes on from JACZKF010000423.1 coordinate 396, forward strand.
AATAGAAAAAATAATGAATTGTCAAGGAGATGGGAAGCCTCTCCGGGCCGACCGGAGAAGTCGCCTGAAAGCGGCAGGAAAAGAGGTTGACAGGGTCCAACAAAGAGAGTATAAATCCGCCCCTGTGCCAAGATCTTCTAAACAGAAAGTTTAGGAATTGTAAACCGTGCGTCTGACAAAAAGTTTACCACCAGTAAACCCTGATTCCCGCCAGGTGCGGATCGGGGAAAAACTGAAGAAGCTGCGGCTCTCCAACTCCCTGACCCAGGAGGAGCTGGCCAGCCGGGCCGATCTGACCAAGGGGTACATCTCCCAGTTGGAGAACGACGCCACCTCCCCTTCGATCAGCACCCTGATGGACATTCTCGATGTCCTGGGGGTTTCCATTTCTGAATTCTTTGCCGAGACCCCCGACCGGCAGGTGGTCTTCGGCGAGGAGTCGCGGGTGATCGCCGGCGACGAAGACGGCCTGCGGGTCGAACTGCTGGTCCCCGGAGCCCAGGGGCGGACCATGGACCCGGTGCTGGTCACTTTGCAGCCGGGAGAGGCGATGGACGAGCAACCGATGCATGAGGGGGAGGAGTTCGGTTTTCTGCTCACCGGTCGACTGGAACTGCTGCTCGACGACAAGGTGCACGCGGTGCGCCGTCACGAGTGCTTCTACTTCCCCTCCGACCACCGTCACCGGGTGCGCAATCCGGGGAAATCCGAGGCCAAGATCCTGTGGGTGGTCTCGCCCCCGACATTTTTCTATTAACCAACCTCCCCCGGACCGACAACGACCCGGGATTTTAAGCAGAGAAAGGATTTACGCCATGCAATCTCTTGGTCAGCAGATCGTCGCCGAGTTCTACGAGTGCGACCCCGCCGTCCTCAACGATCCGCAGCAGATCGAGGAGATCATGTGCGAAGCCGCCCTGGCGGCTGGCGCCACTATCGTTACCAAAACCTTTCACACCTTCAGCCCGCACGGGGTCTCCGGGGCCGTGATCATCGCCGAAAGCCATCTGGCCATCCACACCTGGCCCGAGTATGGCTACGCCGCCGTCGACCTGTTCACCTGCGGCGACACCGTGGTCCCGGAGGCCGCCTACCGCCACCTGAAAGCCGGCCTCGGCTCGCGCCGCGCCTCCACCATGGAGTTGAAACGCGGCCAGCTCGAAGTGGTCGGAGAGCTGACCCACAAGCCGATGGAGTTGAAAAAAGCGGTCTGAGCCGTAAACTTTACCAACGCAAAGACGCAAAGGAGAGCCAAGGCGCCAAGGGTGTCACCAGGTCTGCCGCCTTCCCCCCTTTGCGTCTTGCTTTTGGACCTTGCGCCTTGGCGTTGAGAGGACACCCCATGGATCTCTGGTACACCGAAAAACATTCCGAAAACGTCGGCATCACCCTCAAGGCGACCCGCTCGCTGTTTTCCGGCAAGAGCGAATTCCAGCAGCTCGATATTCTGGAAACGGTGGAGTACGGGAGGATGATGCTCCTCGACGGACTGGTGATGGTCACCGAACGTGACGAGTTCGTCTACCACGACATGATCACTCACCCGGCCCTGTTCACCCACCCGGCGCCGAAGAAGGTGCTGGTCATCGGCGGCGGCGACGGCGGCACCATCCGCGAGATCATGAAACACCCCGGGGTCGAACTGGCGGTGCTGTGCGAGATCGACGGCCTGGTCATCGAAAAATCGATCGAGCTCCTCCCCTCCATGGCTTGCGAGATCGACGGCCGCAACCCCCGGGTGAAGCTGCATGTCGACGACGGCATCGCCTACATCCGCGAGCACCGCGACCAGTTCGACGTGATCCTGGTCGACTCCACCGACCCGATCGGCCCGGCCGTCGGCCTGTTCGAGGAGGACTTCTACCGCCTGGTCTTCGCCGCCCTGAAGGAGGATGGGATCATGGTGGCGCAGAGCGAGTCCCCCTTCTATCACGCCGAGATCCAGAAGAGCATGTACGGGAATCTGCGGCAGGTCTTTCCCATCGTCGAGATGTACCAGGCTTTCATTCCGACCTACCCGAGCGGCTTGTGGAGCTTCGCTTTTGCCAGCAAGAAGTACCACCCGGTGCGCGACTTCGACCGGGCGCGGGCGAAAAACCGCGGTTTCTACACGAAATATTACAACGAAGAGCTGCACTTGGGAGCGTTCATGCTGCCGACCTTTGCCCGGGAAAATATCGCCGGGTAAAGGACAGGCTCTCAGCTCGACAGTTGAACGTAGGGGCAATTCATGAATTGCCCCTACTGCCTTTCCGACCCTTTTTCGTTTCCGACAGGAGGCCAGCAGATGAATCCGAGGGTGAAGCCGACCTGGACCGCCGACGACTCGGCCCGGCTCTACGGCATCCGCGATTGGGGGGCCGGCTATTTCGACCTCAACGCCCAGGGGGAGGTGGCGGTTAAGGTGGCGTTCCCTACCGGTGGGGTCACCGTCTCGCTGATGGACATCGTCTCCGGCATCGCCCAGCGCGGCCATGCCATGCCGGTGCTGCTGCGGATCGAAAATCTCCTCGACGCCCAGATCGCCCTGCTCAACGACGCCTTTCGTCGGGCCATCGCCGAGGCCGGCTACCGGGGCGAGTACCGCGGCGTCTTCCCGATCAAGGTCAACCAGCAGGCCCAGGTCATCGAAGAGATCGTTCACTTCGGCGCCCGCTACCGGCACGGGCTGGAAGCCGGCAGCAAGGCCGAGCTGGTCCTGGCGCTGGCCGCCCTCGGGGAAGGGGACCTGCTGATCTGCAACGGCTACAAGGACCGGGAGTTCATCGACCTTGGCTTGTGGGCGCAGAAACTCGGCATCCGCTGCTTCTTTGTCATCGAGTCCCCTTCTGAACTGCCTGTGATCCTGGAGCGCAGCCGCGCTCTCGGCATCAAGCCGCTGATCGGCGCCCGGGTCAAGGTGTCGGCCAAGGTCGGCGGGCTGTGGACGGAGACCAGCGGCGATCGCAGCAGCTTCGGCCTGAGCACCACCCAGCTGATCGCCGTCCTCGACACCCTGAAGCAGGAGGAGATGCTCGACTGCCTGCAGCTGCTGCATTGCCATCTCGGCTCGCAGATCCCCGACATCCAGGATATCCGCGCCGGCGTGCTGGAGGCGTGTCGCTACTACGCCGACCTGATCCGCGAAGGGGCCCCCCTCGGCACTCTCGACCTCGGCGGCGGGCTGGCCGTCGACTACGTCGGCTCCCGGGCCAACGATGTCCATTCGCGCAACTACACCCTCGACGAATACTGCGCCGACATCGTCGAGGTGGTGATGTCGACCCTCGATCCCCAGGGGATCGCCCACCCGCAGCTGGTCACCGAATCGGGGCGGGCGACGGTCGCCTACTCGTCGCTGCTGCTGTTCAACATCCTCGATGTGACCCATTTCGAAGCGGTCGATCTCCCCACCTCCCCCCCCGACGGAGGCCACGAGCTGGTGCGCAATCTGTTCCGGGTGCGGGACGATCTGGCCACCACCGATCTGCAGGAGAGCTACAACGACGCCCTCTACTGGCGCGACGAAATCCGCGAGCTGTTCAAACGCGGGCAGATCAGTCTCCGCGAGCGCTCCCTGGGGGAGAACCTGTTTCTCGCCGTGGCCCAGTCGATTGCCGGCCGCCTCGACACCCTGGCGCGGGTCCCGGCCGGGCTGCAGGGGCTGGCGGAGAGCCTGGCCGACATCTACTACGGCAACTTCAGCGTCTTCCAGTCGCTCCCCGACACCTGGGCTATCGGCCAGATCTTCCCGGTGATGCCGATCCACCGTCACCTGGAGCCCCCCCGACGCCAGGTGATCATCTCCGACCTGACCTGCGACTGCGACGGCAAGCTCGACAACTTCATCGATGCCCGCGGCGAGCGCAAGACCCTGCCGCTGCATCCGCTGAACCCGGGGGAGGAGTACCTCATCGGCGTTTTCCTGATGGGGGCCTACCAGGAGACGCTGGGCGATCTGCACAACCTGTTCGGCGACACCCACGTGGTGAGCGTGCGCATCAACCAGGACGGCAGCTTCGACGTGATGAAAGAGATCGCCGGCGACAGCATCGCCGACGTCCTCAGCTATGTCGAGTACCAGCCCCAGGCCCTTTTCGAGAGCCTGCGCAGTAGCGCCGAGGCGGCGGTGCGCAAAGGGACCATCGACATCGGCGAGCGCCAGCGCCTGCTGGAGGAGTACGCGGCCAGCCTGCGGGGGTATACCTATTTCGAGCGGTGAGAGCAGGGGTGAGAAAACATTGCAGAGAAGCCGAAGGCCTTCCATCGAGAAGGCCTTCTCTTTTTCCTGTCGTCGGCCTGGCAGGTAAGGTGGATGCGCTCCCCTGCTCCATGGCCCCTTGTAAAAAGGGCGGCCCGAAGGCCGCCCTTGGATGACAGCAAGGTGTTACGGGCTTTCTTTACGGTGCCGTCCCGTGGCAGGCATTGCAGGCGGTGGGGCCACCGCTTGCCGTATGGCAGTTGAGGCAGATCGCGTGCCCGGAGGTGATGTTCAAGGTGCCTGCGAACGGTCCGGGCGGCTCCGACGGGTGGCACTGCAGACAGCTCGTCGTCAAGTTCACGTGGTTCGCGTGATTGAGCAGGATATTTCCCGCGTTGTTCACAAGCACCACGGTGTTCGGGGCCGGGGTGACCGGCGGCGGCCCTGCCCCGACGGTGGTGATGGTCACCGAGTCGGTGGCCGTGTTGGGGCCGTCGGATACCGTCACCGTGGCGGTGTAGGTGCCGGCCACATCGGGAGTAAAGGTCGCAGTGGCAGTATTGGCCCCGGTCAGCGCAGCGACGCTGCCGGTCGGGGCCTGCAAGGTCCAGGAGAAGGTCACCGGCTGCCCTTCGGGGTCACTCCCGGTGGCATTGAGCTGAACCGGGGCACCAAGAGCCACGCCGGTCTGGTCGACGCCGGCGTTGGCCGTCGGGGGCTGGTTCCCGGCCGGCGGCGCCGCACCTGGCCGGGTGCCGGGAGCAGAGTTGTTCTGCTGCCCGTCGTCCAGGTCATCCAGGGAATCATAAAGCGTCTGAATGACGTACTGATAGTTATGAATATCGCTGCACGGGTCTTGGGCGCTGTGGAAATTGAAAGCCGCCGGCAGCAGCCGATCGTCAAAGGTGGTGAAACGGTTGGCGGTAATCGCCTCCCCTTCGTCGAACACCCCGTTGGCGTTGGGATCGCTGAACCAGTAGGGGTAGGAGCCCGGCGCATAGATGATCGGCGTCCCCAGGGACGTGGCGTAGTCTTGAATCGCCTGCAGCAGGGCGCCCTTCGGCTTGTCCACCCCGTTACCGGCAAAGCCGTCGATCTCCCCCTGGAAGCTTTCGCCGGTCCCGTCGCCATCATAGTCGGTATTGGCCGCCCCGAAGGGGGCACCGAGCTGCTCGAAATCTTCCGTTACTCCCAGGTGGCAGCTATTGCAGTCGTTCAGCATCGGCTCGAAAATATGATCGGGATGATCGGCGACTCCCAGACGCAGGTGGCAACCGGTGCAGGTCTTCAGGTTGGCAGCGTGGCCGGGGAAAGTATTCTGCCCGACGTACTGGGCCTTGTCGCGGTACTCGAAACCGGCATCGACCTCACTGCCGAAGAGAATGGCGGCGGCCGCAAAATAGTGCCGGTTGATGAAGGGGTTCTGGTCGCGGGCCTCAATCGCCGCGGCGACCTGCACCCCGGAGGAGCGCCCCTGGTGGCAGGCCATGCAGATGTTGCTGGCATCCCCCAGGGTCTGGGTGGCGCCGGAGGGGAAGGTCACCGGCTCGAGGGCGGTGAAGGTGGCCCGGTCATCCCACAGAGTATTGTCGTTGGTCCAGAAGGCCGGATTGTCCCCCTGGCTGTGACAGGCGCTGCAGTCGACCACCGACTGCGGATCGCGAACCGGGTTGGAGGGGACGGCGCTGGTGACCTGGCCGTCGACGGCGAAATCGCGGAAGCCGGCGGCGCTGTGGCATTTGGCGCAGGTGGTCGGGATGGCCCCATCGGCGTTCCAGTCGTTGAACGGCAGGCCGGCAAAATCGGCATGGCCGCTTTGCAGCCACTCATCGACATACGGATTGGTGCGGGCGGCGGGATCGATCTCTCCCGCCTCATTCAGCGGAAACTTCGCTACATAATCTTCCTCCAGGGCCTGTAGCTCCTCGTCGGTGAGGGCATCGTGGCACTGATTGCAGGAGTTGGGAACGCCGGCCGACGGCGAGGTCGACAGCGACTGCTCCGGCCGGATGATGTTGAAGGTGTGGGCATGGATGTCCCACTCCAGCGCTGTCCGGGCGGTAAACGGCATGTGGCACTCGACGCAATTGCTGGTCTTCAGATCGCCCAGGTCGTCGCCGGGGATTCCCAGCACCGGATCGATCCCGTCCCCCTGCGGGTTGTAGACGTGCTGAGTATGCTGCACCACCACGTTCTTCAGGTTGGCCGAAGGGCCGTTCAACCAGACATCGGCCACCTCTTCCATGGTGATGTCGGCAAAGATCCCCTGACCGGCATGGCAGGAGAGACACAGGGTGTTGTCGTCGGCGCTGGTCCTGACGCGCAGCAGCGAGCCATCGGCGGCCGCCCCCCGGCGCTCGGTGACGACCTGGAAACCGGTCGCCGAGCGATTGTCATGCATGTCGTGACAGTCGAAGCAGCGGATCGCCACATGCGGTCCGTTGAGCATGTCGATGTACTGCTGATGATGCTGGACGGAGGCAACGAAGTTGCCACCGGACGGCTCTCCCCCCCAGTACTGGCTGTTGAAGCGTCCCGGCGCCAGGCCGGAGCCGGCCGCCGCTTCCGAACCGGCATCCCAGACGTAATAGGCGTTGATGTCATCGGCGATCTTGTAATGCTGGAACTGACCGGTCGCCGGCTCGAAAATGGCCGGGAACGGAGCCCGCCCAGGATTTTGCTCCGTCGCCTCGGCCAGGAAGTCGGTAAATGTCTCCCGGGTCAGGCCGCGGATGTGGCACTGGGCGCAGACCATGTTGGCCAGCTCGACCTCGAGGTTGCGGGGGTTGATAATATCCTCCGCCGCCTGACTCACCACATGGGAGCTGCCGGGGCCATGACAGCGTTCGCAGCCGACGTTGATCTCGTCGAGATCGCCGTCGAGATCGTAATCGATGGCGCCGTTGGGGTCGGAGGTGTCGAGTGCCCCCGTCTCGGGGAGTTGCATCGGGACCACCGAGGCGATAGTCGCCCCCGGATTCTGCGGCGTATCGTCATCGTCGATCACCCCGAGGCAGAGGAGGATGCCGCGGTTGATGGTATCAAAATAGAGCTGCGCCCCCTTGGCCTGATGCTTGGAGAAGCCGAGCGGCACCCGGTGCACCAGTTTGTGCAGCGTCTGCCCCCAGTTCTCCTTGTCGCCGTGACAGGAGAGGCAGCGGCTGGAGCCGACGAAAGTGCGCTCCTCGCCGTCAATGATGTGCACTGCTTCGCCCGGCAGGGCCACTTCCTGCCCCAGGTTATTTTTCACCAGGGTATAACCGGTCTGGTGGCAGCCGGCACAGTCGCCGTCAAAGGCGGCCGAAGCGGCCGGAGTGCCCAGGTTGTTATTGGCCAGATTGAACCAGCGCTCCGGATTGTAACCGACCCACTTGACCGTCAGGCCGGACGGGTGCTCGTTGTAGCGGTCGTTGAACTGCAGCGGGGAGATATGCTTACTGGCACTGTTCGGCAAAGTGACAATGTAGCGCTGCTTGTAGTTGCGCTCGCCGCCATAGGTGATGAAGACCGGGTAGGTAGCCGTCTGGTCGTTGACATGATTGGTCAGGCGCAGCGCAAAACCACCGTCGTCGGCGATGATCTGGGCCGAATATTTGCGTTCGAAAGCTTCCTGAGTGTTTGGCAGCTGCCCGGAGGCGGTACCACCCAGGCCAAGCTGATATTGGGTACGCCAGACGTCGTCGGTGGTCGCCGGTGTCCCTCTATCATCGACGTAAAAGGTCACCACTTCGGCCGCTTCCGGATTGGGGGTCAAGCCGGTGCCGTCGCCGGTTCCTGGGACACCGGGGGTGCCGGGAGCACCGGGAGGTCCTGGCGGGCCGGCAGGCCCGGCCGGTCCGCGGTCGCCGTCGTCGCCCTCGCAGCCCGCCAAGGTGAAAGCGAGGCCGGTGAAGAGAAGCAGGAAAAGATGGAACAGAGATCGCTGGTTCATTTGGCTCTCCTTAGCTGAAAATCCCAAATAGGCAGATCCAGACCGCCTTCTTCCTTCCGGACCGGAGACCCGCGGCAGCGTTTCATCGTTCTCCTCCCTGTCCGAAGCAAATCCTTCGATGGATGGCGACGTGAAATTTTTGGCGCAGCTATTTCTTAGTTAACTCTGATTAGAACAGAACAGGAAATGTTGTCAATCGAAGGGGAGGACAAAAAAATACTTCAGGGGTAGGCACTTAGCTTAATTAAGCATCCACGCCGGAGGGGATGGGTGTACCGCTGACGCTGTCAGAGTGAACGCAATGGGCGAGAACGAATCTGGCTTAACTCCCTCCCGGGTCTTTCGCTGTTCCTGCACCGTTGGCCAAAGCCTCGACTTGATGCCGGAGCAGAGCGTTTTCCTGGCAGAGGTTCTTCACCTGATCGGTAAGGCGGGAGATCTTGATGCAGAACTGCACCGACAGCAGCATCAGAAAGACGATGGAGCCGATAAACAAAGTGGTGGTGGGGAGAACGGCGCCAATCCAGCCGGTGATGGCGACCAGCCATTCGTAGCGCAGGACCAGGACGAAAATGACCACGCTGGTCACCAGCCAGAGCACCGAATACTCTTCCCGCAACCGCCGCCGGCGAACCAGCTCGATGATAAAGAAGAACACCACCGCGGAGACGATCAGGGCGAAGATCTGCTGGCGAATGGGCATGATGAAGCTCCCTGCAAGGGGTGTCTTAACCCGGTTTACGTTGCCTCAGGAGGGTGACCAGGATCGAGAGGGTCATCTTGAACAGGTAGTAGAGCGGCTTCAAGCCGCTGTGCATCGACTTCCCCTCGGCATTGGCGTACATCCGGACCGGGACTTCCCGCAGGCTGAAGCCGGCGCGGTGCAGAACGATGAGCATGTCGGCATCGGGGTAGTCGCAGGGGAAGACCTCGGTGGTGAAGAAGCGGCAGACCCGGCGGTTAAACGCCTGATAGCCGGAGGTGGAGTCGGTGATCGGGGTACGGATCAGAAACGAAACCAGGCGGCGAAAAAAGGCCATGCCGAGCCGCCGGGCCAGCGACGGTTCGTAGCTTTCGACGCCGAGAAAACGCGAGCCGAGGACGAAATCGGCGTCGCCGGCCAACACCGGCGCCAGCAGCTGCGGGATGTATCCCGGATCGTGCTGGCCGTCGCCGTCCATCTGCACCAGAAAATCGTAGCCCTGTTCCACCGCATACTTGTAACCGGTCTGGATCGCCACCCCATATCCCATGTTGAACGGATGTGAAACAACTTCGGCACCGGCCTCGGCGGCGACACGGGCGGTGCGGTCGTGAGAGCCGTCGTTGACCACCACGACATCGTAGGCTGGGTACAGCTCACGAACCCGGCGCACCACCTCGCCGATGCGAAGACTTTCGTTGTAGGCAGGGATAAGGATCATCACCTTCATGACTGTCACCTGCGGATGCTGTGAAGAAGGGCGCGGAAGCCGTGCCAGAGCCCGGCAACCATCGACGGATTGCCGAGCAGCCGCCGCCCGTAATCGGCCACGACTCGGGGACGGAAGTAGAAGCTCCGGATCAATTCCTTCTGGGCAGTCACCAGATCCTCCTGGGTCAGATCGTGCGGAATGAAGACCACGCTGAGCAGGTTCATCTTCTCCCAATCCGGGTCAAATTGACCAAATTCCGCAGCCCGAGCGTAAAGTTCAGTCCCCGGGAAAGGTGTCATGAGGGAGACGCTGATATCGTTCAGGGGGAGCTCCAGGGCGAAGTCGCGGGTCAACTTCAGCGTCTGCCGCGTCTCCCCCGGATGGCCGAGGATGAAAAACCCCTTGGTGCGAATCCCCGCCTCCCGGCTCCAGCCGACCGCCTGGCGCACCTGGTCGAGGGTGATCCGCTTGTTGATCAGGGTGAGGAGCTGCGGGCTGCCGCTTTCGATGCCAAAGCTGATCTGCCAGCAGCCGGCCTGGCGCATCAGACGCAGGTTCTCCGGCGTGACGTGATTGACCCGGCCGAGGCAGGTCCAGGAGAGCCCGAGCCGCAACCTGATCAGACGATCACAGATCTCCTGCAGTCGCCCCTTGAAAGTGATGAAGGTGTCGTCCTCGAAGCTGAATTCCCGAATGCCGTAGCGCCGGTGCAGCTCGACCATCTGCCGCACCACATAGTCGGCCGAGTAGCCGTGACAGCTGGTGCCGAAGACCGAGCGGTCGCAGAAGATGCAGGCGTTGGGACAGCCCCGGGAGGTGACCAGGGTGGCGGCGGGGAGCTGGCGCACCTTGAAGGGGGCCGGCAGGTAGCGCTGTGGAAAGCTGTCCAGCAGATCCCAGGCGGGAAACGGCAAAGCGTCCAAGTCGGTGATGAAGGGGCGCCGCGGCGTCCGCTGCAGATCCCCCCCCTGCCGAAAGAGGATGCCGGCCACCTGGTTCAGATCGCCTCCCGAGCCGAGGGCCGGCAGCAGCTCCACCAGAGTCGCTTCCCCTTCGCCGATGACGGCGATGTCGAAGGCGGGAAATTTCTCCATCGTCGCGTCCGGGGCGGCGGTGACATGGGGACCACCGAGGATGACCTGCAGCCGGGGCAATTGTCGCTTGGCCGCCGCCGCCAGAGCATGGGCGTTGCCGATAGCGAGGGTGGTGGAGGAGAGGCAGAGAATCTCCGGCTGCAGCTCGGCCAGGCGCTGCAGCAGCTCCGCCTCGGTCAGGACCAGGGCCGACGCATCGACCAGGTGGCAGTCGAAACCGGCCTGGCGGGCGACGGCTGCCAGCGACAAAATGCCCAGAGAAGGGGCCGAGCTCCCCCCGCCCGCTAAAGAGCCGTAGCGTTTTTCCAGACTGGTCGGCGGCGTGGTGAAGAAAACTTTCAGCATGCGCTGACTTCCTTCTCGCCAGCGGGGGGAGCGGGCGCTTCCGCGCCAAGCAGCTCTCGGAAGGAGAGGCGATACTGGGCCAGCAGCCGTCCCATGGCCGACGGGGAAAGGACCCGACCCCGCATGATCAGGCGCCGCCTTTTCAGCATGCGAGGGGTGCCGGCAAGGGCGTCGGCCATCCCCCGCAACAGCGCTCCCACCAGCGCCCGCCGCGAACCGGCGGCGCGAAATTCTCCCCCGGCACCCTGACCGGCGAAAACCACTCGGAGCTGTTCGGCAAACCGGCAGAGGGTGAAGACCGGCAGCAGCAGCAGGTACGGCCAAGGGAAGCTCTTCAGCACCACCCAGTAGTGATTTCGTTCGACCAGGTAGAGCTTGAAGGGGGAGAGCACGCCGGCGGTGCTCGAATATTTGTGGTAGACCACCGCCTGGGTGGCCAGTAAGGCATCCCAGCCGGCCACCCGGCCCCGCAGCCCCAGGTCGGTATCCTCGCAGTAGGCGAAGAAGTCGTCGTCGAAAAAGCCGATCTCCTCCAGCATTTGCCGCCGGTAGAGGGCCGCACAGCCGCTGGGGAAAAGGATCGGGACGACTGCCGGCAACTGCAGCTCGGACCAGCGTTGGTGGCGGGACCACCCCCGCGACATCCCGTCCCGGCAGATGCCGACCCCGAGAGAGTCGATGCGGTCGGCATCGTCGAAGGCGCAGATCCGGCTGCCGATCAGACCGGCTCGCGGATGGGCTTCGGCCACCGTGACGAGGGTCTCGAGCCAATCTGGCTCCACCCGGGTGTCGTTGTTCAGGGCGATGATGAACTCTCCCCGGGCCTGCGCCAGGCCAAGGTTGTTGCCGGTGGCGAAACCGGTGTTTCCGGCCAGGGGGACCAGCTCCACCCAGGGATACCGTTCCCGGACGAAGGGGACGGAACCGTCGGTCGAGCCGTTGTCGACCAGGATGACTTGGAAGTCACGCCAGCTCTGGGCGGCCAGACTGTCGAGGCAGGCCGCGAGGTGTTCGCGGCCGTTCCAGTTGACGATGATGATCGAGGCTTTGACGGCAGCTGAGGTCATCGGGGAGTCCCCCATTGTCGCCGGTAGCGCAGGCAGCGCACCCCGAGAGCCCAGCTCAGGGCCAGCCGCCGCCGGATCTGCAGCCAGGGGAGCCAGCGGCGGGAAAAACCGGTCAGGCTCGCCGCATGTTTGCGGTAACGGATGGTCTGCTCGGGGACGAACTCGACGCTTCCGAACAGCTCGGCCAGCAGTCCGAGCCACATGTCATGCATCGGCAGGCGGCGCGGAAACGGCAGCGCCAGGTCGAGAAGTGGCCGGGAAAAGGCCATGCAGCACCCCATGTAGGTGTTGTCGTAAATATTTTTCAGCAACCCCGGACCGGCATTGATCCGACGGAAAAGGCTCTGCTCGAGAATCCGCCCTGCCTCATCGATGGCGCAGCCGTCGAGGACCACCAGATGCACCGCCGGCCGCGCCTGCCGGAACTGCTCCCGGATCAGCCCGATCTTGTTGTCGAGCCAGACGTCATCCTGATCCGACAAGACGATGATCTCGCCGCTGGCGTGCCGCAGCGCGTTCTCGAAATTCCCCACCGGACTGAAGAAACGGTTGTCCGCCAGCAGGCGGATGCGGCGGTCGGCCACCGCGCGGACGATCTCGACCGTCCGGTCGGTAGAGGAGTCGTCGGAGATGATCACCTCGTCCTCCGCCCCCAGCTGCGACAAAATCGAGGCCAGCTGCTCGCCGAGATATTGCTCGCCGTTGCGGGTGGCCATGCAGACCGAGATTTTTGCCCCGGCGCTTCCAACCCTCAGCATAGAAGCAGCCATCCGAGGTTCCTCGCCGCGCCACAGTAGAAGAGGCGGTGGCGGCAGATGTCGAAACGCCGGCCGAAAAAGCCGCGTCCGGGGAGACCGAGGTAGGCGAGCAGCCGCCGGCGGTCGGCCGCAGGCATGGTCGAACCGAAACGCCGGTAGAGAACCACCGCTTGCCCGCGGGTGCTCCCCAGCGCCGCCCGAACCTCCGGCAGATGACGCAACTGCCGGAGTATGCTGACCACCCCCCAACGCCGGGTGACCGATTCGTTGCGGCCGTGCTGGCGATAAAGGAGAGTCGGCTCTTCCAGGTAGCTGCTGCGCCCCACGACGGCGGCCACCAGCGCCAGCCAGAAATCGTGCATCAGCGCCTCGCCAGGGATCGGCGCCGCGGCCGCCAGCAAAGCGCGGTTGAACAGCATGGTGCAGCCGTTGGCCGGGTTCATCAGCAGCAGCCGGTTGAGCCGGGTCGCCACGGCGGGGCTCGTCCCCTGGTAGCGCCACAGGGAAGGGGCCAGGGGCTGCAGCTGCTGGTCGACGACCGTGACATCGGAGAAGACCAGGCAGGGGGTGTCAGAACCGTGCTCCGCCTCCAGCTGCTGCAGCCGCCGGTAGCTGGCGGTCACCTTGTCGACAAGCCAGACGTCGTCCTGGTCGCTGAACATGACGTAAGGGGCCTCGGCCAGCTCCAGCAGCCGGGCAAAGCTCTGACAGGCGCCGAGGTTTCCGCCGGCACTCTCCGCCAGACAGATCCGCTCCGGGTAACGCCGGGCGTAATCGGCCACCATCGACACCGTGGCGTCAGCCGAGCCGTCGTCCCGGATCAGCAGGCGCCAATCGGTGAAGCTCTGGGCGAGGATCGATTCGAGCTGCTCGCGCAGATATCTCTCGCCGTTGTAAGTGGAGAGTAGAATGTCGATGGTCGGCTTTTTCATACAACGGATCCGGTGGACGCTGTCGGTTCAGAAATCAAAGCGGTTCACGACCTCGATCACCTGCAGGACCTCCCCGGCGGTATGGCTGGCGGAGATCGGGAGGCTCAAGGTGGTGGCATGGATCTCATCGGCCAGCGGAAAACTCTCGCCTTCGAACATTCCCCGCAGCGCCTCCTGGCGATGGGGGGGGACCGGATAATGGACTTCCGTCTGTATCCCCTGCTGCGCCAGGTACTGCTTCAGTTCGTCCCGGCGCCGATGCCGGACGTTGTAGATGTGGTAGACATCGAAAAAGTCGTCATGGATGGACGGTTTGATGCACTCGCCCCCCAGCCCTCCATGGTAGAGGGCGGCCAGCTCTCGCTTGTGCCGGTTGATCCCTTCCAGCCCCGGGAGCTTGACCCGCAAAAAGGCCGCCTGCAGCTCGTCCAGCCGGGAGTTCATGCCGACCAGCTGGTTGTGGTATTTGCGGTTGGAGCCGTAGTTGCGCAGCGTCCGGATTCTGGCCGCGAGTATGGCATCATCGGTGAGCACCGCCCCGGCATCACCGAGGGCACCGAGGTTTTTCGTCGGATAGAAGCTGAAGGCGGCGCAGTCACCAAAGGCGCCGGCTCTCTTCTCCCGCAGACGGGCGCCGTGGGCCTGGGCGCAGTCTTCGATCACCTTCAGCCCGCGGCGGCCGGCGATGGCCAGGATCGGATCCATGGCACACAGCTTGCCGTACAGATGCACCACCAGAATGGCGACCGTCTTGCCGGTGATCCGCTCTTCGATCCGTCCCGGATCGAGATTGCAGCTGCGCTGGTCAGGCTCCACCAGCACCGGTTTGAGTCCCGCCTGCAGGATGGCGAGAATGCTAGCGATGTAGGTATTGGAAGGGACGATCACCTCGCTGCCGGCCGCAAATCCGAACGCTTTCAGGGAGAGCGTCAGAGCGTCCAGCCCGGAGGCGACCCCGATGCCGTGGGGCACCCCGCAGTAGGCGGCGAACTCTTCCTCGAAGCGCTCCACATTCTGTCCCAGGACATACCATCCGCTCTCCAGCGTCTGGTCGAACGCCTGGCGCAGGGCGACAAAATAGGGGGCGTTCACCTTGCGGAGATTTTCATATTCGATCAGCATCCCTTGCTCTCCCCCTGCTTGACCGCTTCCCGGTACCGGTGCCGGTTTCGCCATCGGTGCTGGCCGAGAGCGAACAGCACCAGGTACAGGCACTTGGCCATGGCTGGCAGCAGCCCCAGGCGGAACCGCCACCCTCCCCCCACCGACGCCACCAGCTTGCGGATCCGGGTGATCTCCCTGAAAACCCTGCCGAAGGCGCGTCCGGCGGCCCCTATACC
>JACZKF010000424.1 GCA_014860175.1 Desulfuromonadales bacterium
GATCTGTTCCAGGAGACGGTCGGCCGCGGCATTCACCATCTACCAGCCGAGCGCCTGCAGGCCGAGCTGGAGCTGTTCGTCAAGACCGGTGTTGCCGAGGTGCGGGTGCTCGATCCGGCGTTCAACTTCCCCCCGGAACGAGGACAGCGACTGCTGCGACTTCTCGCCGAGCGGGCCCCTGGACTGCGCTATATCCTGGAGGCACGGGCCGACTTTCTCGACCGGGAGACGGTCCGGCTGCTCAGTCAGCTGGCCTGCTCGGTGCGTCTCGACCTGATCTCCGCTCGCCCCGAAGTGCTGCGCCTGCTGCATCGCACCTTCGACCCAGAACTGTTTGCCAGCCAGATTCATCTCCTCGCCAGCGAAGGGGTCGATTTCAGCCTCGCCCTGTTCTGGGGTCTGCAGGGGGACAACCTGGAGGGGTTCCGGCAAAGCCTCGACTGGGCCCTGTCCCTTGCCCCCCAGCGGCTCGACCTCTTTCCGCAACCCGACCACCCCGGGCACCTGCTCTACCGCCACCGGGCCGAATTCGGCCTGATCCCCACCCGCTCCGAGGGAAACCGGGGGGAGTCCGCCTGGAGCCTACCGGAGCTGGAAACCTGTCGCCACCTCGCGGCAGCCACCGATCTTTTCTACAACCAAGGGCGAGCCGCCCCCTTCTTCGGCCCCCTGCTGCAGGCCACCAACAGCCGCCCAGCCCTGTTTCTGGAAGAGTTCGCCGCCTGGGCCACCGGTCCCGGCCAGGTCGAGGAGGCGCGCTTTTTTTCCGCCGCCGACTGGCCAGCCGAGGAAATCCTCCTCCTGCAGGAGAACTACCTTACCTGCCGCCTGCGGCAGCTGGAGCGCAGCGACCTGGTGGCGGCCGCGGTCGACCTGATCCGCTTCCACTACCATCACACCCAGATGCAGGCGGAACCGGAGACCACGCCACTGTCGCCGGAGAGTCTGCAGGGGCTCGATCTTTGGGAAACCCGCTGGCGAAAGGCACCCCAGGCCCGACTGGTCGCCTTCAGCTATGAAGTACTCGGTCTGCAGGAGTGCCGGGACATCAACCTGGAAGACTTCGCTTCGTTGTTCCGACCGGTCGGTTCGGTGGCGATTTTTCTGCGCCGCGACGGCATGGTGCTTTGTGAATCGCTGGCCGAGAGTTTTTTACGCCTGCTGCAGGAGAGCAACGGAGAGCGTTCACCACGGGAGATCTTCAGCGGCAGTATTTCCCGCCAGGAAGGTGAAGAGATCGTCGAGTGTGCTGTTGAGGAGGGGTTTCTCGTCCGAGCATAAAAAAACCCCCTCTTCCAAAAGAAGAGGGGGGATGATACCGATCGATCAAGCCACATTCACTCGTTTCGTGTAGCGCGGCCGTTCCACCAGAAGACTTTTTATTTCATGTACTTCAGGTACCCTGCCAGCGACTCGCACATGGTCATCGATGAGGACGGCAGGCGAGACATAGACCCGCGAATCGATCATTTTGCGCCGGTCTTTGAACAGATGCACTTCGGCAACCATGTCCAGTTGGGTCAATGCCTCCCGAACGTTATCCAGGGTCCGCTCACCGCGAGGCCCGCTTTCCGGTTTGCAAAGTATGTCGATACGCATTTTCGCGCCTCCGTTATTGTTGACTTTTTCAGTCACATTATAGCCGAATCCAGCCCCCTGGCAAGCTTTTTTTCGACTGCGGTCGTGAATTTTTCGGCTGGTAAAATTCTTGTTATTTCCAGTGCCTGCCTCTACAATGACCTCCTGAAAAGCGCCGGAGAAAAGCCGTGAAGAGCCTGTTTCTGACTGCCCCTGGATGCCTTGAACTGCGCGACACCCCCCCCCCCGTACCGGGGGCCGGGGAGTTGGTGGTCGAGATTCGGGCGGCCCTGACCTGTGGCACCGACCTGAAGACCTGGCGGCGAGGGCATCCGAAAATCCCCCTCCCCTCCCCCTTCGGTCATGAATTTGCCGGCACCGTCGCCGCCGTCGGCCAGGGAGTGACGACCTTTCGCCCCGGCGATGAAGTCATGGCGGTGCATTCGGCCCCTTGCGGCCACTGCTTTTACTGCCGGGCCGGCCAGGAGAACCTCTGTGACCAGGTGATGGAGAACAAGGTCCTGGGGGCCTTTGCTGAACAGATTCTGCTGCCGGCTCCCATTGTCGAGCGCAATCTCTATCCCAAGCCGCCGCAGCTCTCTTTCGAGGCCGCGGCTTTCCTCGAACCTCTCGCCTGCGTCGTCTACGCCGCCCAGGTGCAGCCGCTGCGGGGGGGGGAGACGGTGCTGATTCTCGGCGGCGGCCCCATCGGCCTGCTCTTTCTCCTGCTGGCCCGGGCCCGCGGCGCCGGCCGGGTGATCGTCGCCGGCCGCCGCGCCCCCCGCTTGCAACAGGCACACCGACTGGGAGCCGATCTGGTGATCGACGTCGACCGGGACGATGCGCTGGCGCAGGTTCTGGCCGCCACCGACGGTCGGGGGGCCGATCAGGTCATCGAATGCACCGGCCGCCCCGAAGCCTGGGAGATCTCCCCCCGCCTGGTGCGCAAAGGGGGGCGGGTCCTGCTTTACGGCGGCTGCCCCGGTGGCACCACGGTCTGCTTCGATACCGGGCGCCTGCACTATGACGAGATCACCCTGCAGGGGGTTTTCCACTTCACCCCGCGGGCGGTGGCCGCAGCGCGCGAGCTGCTGATCGAGGGGATTATCGATGTCGAGCCACTGATCTCCGGCCGGTTTCCGCTCTCCGGGCTGGAGAGCGCCCTGCTGCTGCTGGCGCAGGGGGAAGGGTTGAAATACGCCATCTTGCCAGGAGAAGAGAGATGACGGCCATTCCGACCATGATGCGGGCCGCGGTGGTCCACGATTTCGATGACATCCGCCTGGAAGAGCGGCCGGTGCCGACCATCGGCTCTGGCGACCTGCTGGTGCGGGTGGGGGCCTGCGGCATCTGCTCCGGCGACGTGATGGACTGGTACATCCGGGCCAAGGCCCCGCTGGTTCTCGGCCACGAACCGGCCGGCACAGTAGTGGCCGTCGGGGAGCAAGTGACCGGCTTCGCGCCGGGGGACCGGGTGTTCATGCATCACCACGCCCCCTGCTTCATCTGTGAGCGCTGCCGGCGCGGGCTGTTCGTCCTCTGCCCGGCCTGGAAGAAGAGTTCTCTCGACCCCGGCGGCATGGCCGAGTACGTACGGGTGCCGGCCGCCAATCTGACCGACACCCTCCCCCTCCCTCTCGGCCTTACCCTCGAGGACGGCACCCTGGTGGAGCCGACCGCCTGTGCCGTCAAAGGGGTCCGCAAGGCCGGCGTCCAACCGGGGGAGACGGTCCTGGTGACCGGTCTGGGGACGATGGGGATGCTCAATTTACGGGTCGCCCTGGCGTTCGGCGCCGCCCGGGTGATCGCCGCCGACCTGGTTCCGTGGCGGCTGCAAAAAGCGCTCGACCTGGGGGCGGAGGCGGTGATCGACGTCGGCCATGAGGATCTGGCGGCGCCGAACGCCAGGGCGACCCGTAAATTGAGCATCCCCATCGTCCCCAGACCG
>JACZKF010000425.1 GCA_014860175.1 Desulfuromonadales bacterium
GGGACAGCTACCGCCTCAAGCAGACCCTGAAAGGAGGAAGATCTGCTGCGAAAAAATCTCCGAAACAAGACTGACCACTAACCACGGAGGGTGGTCAAAATTCGGTAATCACAGGTGGTCAATTTTCGGTTGTCATTTCCACTGGTTCTCCAGCTTGAGGTCGAAAGGGATCTGGCCCAACGAAATTCGTTGACGGACAGTCTAACGGGCTTGTTGAATCGTAGATTTTTTGATAATGCCTTGCAGACTGAATTTTCCAGACACAAAAGAACCGGTTCGCAACTTTCCCTGATCATGATCGATGTGGATTATTTCAAAAAGTATAACGATTATTATGGTCACCTTGAGGGAGATGATTGTTTACGGCAGATTGCCAGAGCTCTTAAAACTGTGATTGAACGTGGTACCGATCTTGTGGCACGTTACGGTGGTGAGGAGTTCGCTGTCATTCTTCCAGATACGGACTGTCAGGGAGCGCAAGTCTTGTCCGAGCGCATCGCCAGATCCGTGCTTGCGTTAAACTTGCCCCATGCCGATTCTGATATCTCCGAATGGGTCACGCTCAGTATGGGAATCGCTTCGGCAGCAGATCACGTTCTGGTCGATGGGAGCCAACTTGTCGAGTTTGCAGACCAGGCCATGTACCGTGCCAAAAAGAATGGTCGTAACCGCTACGAGGTTTTCACTGGTTTAGGGTGAAGACAACCTTCAGCGTGGCGGCAACCTTTCGCAGGAGCAATAGGCAGGAGCAATAGGGGTCACAGGAGCAAAGGGAGCAATCAGGAGCAATAGGCAGCAGGAGCAATAGGGAGCAATAGGGGGGAGCAATAGGGGTCAGGTCTACAGAATTCAAATCTCCAGTTCCCGCTTTATCGTCCCAATCACTTCCGCTAACCCCGCGTCCTTTTCCATCCGCTTCGTGAAATGACGACTGGCCTCGGTTATCGCCGATGGCCCCACGGCGAATCGGCTCCCGATCTCCCGGACCTTCTCTCCGCAATAACGGTGACAGAGATACATCCCCGCCTGTCTCGCCACTTTTGTGTTGGAACCGAAAGCCGCGTCCACCACCCGGAGGATTTCGTCCAGCGCTGGCCGCGAAGTCAGGTGGCGCAGCGCGGGCACTTCTCTCTGCGGCCCTCTCGTGTCGACATGCTTCGCCGTGACCGTCTCGACGAAGTCGGCCGTCCCCAGGACTGCCGCACCGATGGCTGTCTGCAAGGGGTTCTCGTATTCCTTGTCGATCATTTCCTCGATGAACATGCGATATCCTGTCTCGGCGGCGACTCCCCGTTGACCGAAATAGCCGAGGATGAAGTCGGTCTTGAGCCACTCGGCGGCCTGGTTCTGGCCGATGTAGCTGCTATAGCTCGACCAGAGGTGGTCCTCGGGTCGTTTCACGATCCCCGCCCGGACCGGGTTCAGATGAATGTAGCGGGAGAGTTCCGCCGCGTAGGCGTCGGCCTCGACGAGGATCGCCTTGTACCTCCCCTGGAACAGATGCCCGGCCCGTTTACGTTTGACGTTGAAGTAGGTCGTGTACGCTCCGTTGATGTGCCGCATGATCTGCGACAAGTTCGCTTCGGGGGTCTCCAGCAGCAGGTGATAGTGGTTGGTCATCAGGCAATAAGCGTGGATGACCGCTCCGTATCGCTGCGTTGCCGAAGCCAGATAATCAAGAAACTTCTCCCGGTCCCTTCGGTTTTTGAAGATGTCTTTCTGCTCATTACCTCGCGAAGAGACGTGGTAATGAGCCCCGGGGTACGAAATCCTCAACGGTCGTGCCATGGTATCCTCCTCCCCTTCCGGCTAACTCATCTCACCAGAAAAGATACCGTGTTTTTGAATTCTGTAGACCTGACCCCCTTATGGTCTTTTGACCCCCTTATGGTCTTTGAATTCTGTAGACCTGACCCCCTTATGGTCTTCTTATGGTCTTAAGAGCTTGGTCCTTTATCGATTAGAACGAAAAAAAGCCGCCCGGCCGGGAATCCCGACCGTGGCGGCTCTGTGTTCTGTGCGGCGCTTTTCCATCATCCCCCCGGATGAAACAGCCCCCATTGAAAGTCTTTTCTCTGGGAATGTCAACGCTTCATTCCCTGCCTCCTTTTCCCTCCCTGCGGAAAACCTTACTCCTCACTTCTTCTTCACCCGAAACCCCGCCCGCTCCCAGGCATCGGCCTCTTTGACCGGCTTGGCCGGCTTCGGCGGCGGCGGGGTCTTGCCGCGCTCGGGGCGGCCGGCGTCGGGGTCGGCTTCCTTGATGGAGAGGGCGATGCGCTTGCGCTGGAGGTCGACGGTGAGGACCTTCACCCGGACGATCTGCCCGACTTTGACCGCCTCGTGAGGGTCGCGGATGAAGCGGTTGGCCAGGTGGCTGACGTGCACCAGGCCGTCCTGGTGGACGCCGATGTCGACGAAGGCGCCGAAGGCGGTGACGTTGGTCACCGTCCCCTGCAAAATCATCCCCTCCTTCAGATCGCCCATCTCCCGCACGTCGTCGCGAAAGGCCACGGCCTGGAATTCGGCCCGCGGGTCGCGCCCCGGCTTTTTGAGCTCCTCCAGGATGTCTTTCAAGGTCGGCAGCCCGACCTCGTCGCTGACATACTGCTTGAGCTCGATGCGCCCCAGGCGCTGCGGGTCGGCGGTCAGTTCGGCCACGGTGCAACCGAGATCGGCCGCCATCCGCTCCACCAGGCGGTAGCGCTCGGGGTGGACGGCGGTGTTGTCGAGGGGGTTGGCGCCGCCGCGCAGGCGCAAAAAGCCGGCTGCCTGCTCGAAGGCCTTGGCGCCGAAGCGGGGGACCTTCAGCAGATCCTTGCGGGAGAGAAAGGCCCCGTGCCCGTCGCGGTAGGCGACGATCCCCCGCGCCAGCGACTCGCCAATCCCGGAGACGTAGCTGAGCAGGGCCCAGGAGGCGGTGTTGAGGTCGACCCCGACCCAGTTGACGCACGATTCGACCACGGCATCGAGAGATTTCTTCAGCGCCGGCTGGCTGACATCGTGCTGGTACTGGCCGACGCCGATGCTCTTCGGGTCGATCTTCACCAACTCGGCCAGCGGGTCCTGCAGCCGGCGGGCGATGGAGATGGCGCCGCGGATGGTCAGGTCGAGGTCGGGGAACTCCTCGCGGGCGATGTCCGAGGCCGAATAGATACTGGCGCCGGCCTCGTTCACCAGGACAATCGGCAGCGTCCGCCCGGCCTCCTGCAGGGCCAGGCGGGCAAAGAGCTCGGTCTCCCGGCCGGCGGTGCCGTTGCCGACGGCGACCATCTGCGCCTCCCCCTCGGCCGCCAGACGCAGCAGCTCCTGGCGGGCGGCGACCGCTTTGGCTTCGCCGGTGTGCGGGTAGATGGTGGCGTGGCCGAGGAAGCGGCCGGTAGCGTCGACGGCAGCCAGCTTGGCGCCGGTACGCAGGCCGGGGTCGATGCCGAGGACCCGCTTGCCGCCGGCCGGCGGCTGCAGCAGCAGGTTGCGCAGGTTGTCGGCAAAGACGGCGATGGCCGCCTCGTCGGCGCGCCGCTTGGCCTCCAGGCGCAGCTCGACTTCGATGGAGGGGGCGATCAGCCGCCGGTAGGCATCGTCGGCGACCCGCTCCAGCAGAGGGCGGAAGATGCTCTCGCCGCGCAGCAGCCGGGCCTTGAGGCGCAGCAGGATAAACGGCTCGGGGGCGAGGAGAGAGAGCCGCAGCACCTCCTCCTTCTCGCCCCGGCGCATGGCTAGCATCCGGTGGGAGGGGATCGATTTGAGCGGCTCGCGGTAGTCGTAGTACATCTCGAACTTGCTCACCTTGGCGACCCAGGCTGGGGCCACTTCCGACACCAGCACCCCCTCTTCCCAGGTCAGCTGGCGCACCTCGGCGCGGGCGTCGGCATCATCGGCCAGCCGCTCGGCCAGGATATGCCCCGCCCCCTCGAGGGCGGCGGCCGCGTCGGCGACCCCCAGCTCGGGGTTGACGAAGGGGAGAGCCGCCTCCTGCGGGGTACCGCTGGTCAGAGCCTGCGCCGCCACCAGGTCGGCCAGCGGCTCCAGCCCCCGTTCGCGGGCGATGGTCGCCTTGGTGCGCCGCTTCGGCTTGTAGGGGAGATAGAGGTCCTCCAGTTCGGTCTTTTGCCGCACCGCGGCGATGCGGGCGCGCAGTTCGGGGGTCAGTTTCCCCTGCTCGTCGATGGAGCGAAGGATCGTCTCGCGCCGCTCTTCGAGCTCGGTGAAGTAGGCGAGGCGCTCCTCGATCAGGCGCACCTGGACTTCATCGAGCTCACCGGTGCGTTCCTTGCGGTAACGGGCGATAAAAGGGACGGTCGCCCCTTCGGCGAACAGGGCGACGGTATTTTCGACCTGGAACGGGCGAAGCCCGGTTTCTTCGATCAGGCAGGCAAAAATCTGCGCCTGCTGGGTGGCGTTGAGCGGCATGAGAACTCCCTGGAGATAGG
>JACZKF010000426.1 GCA_014860175.1 Desulfuromonadales bacterium
CCATGGCCAGTCTCGCCGGGCGGGGGGAGGTTCGGGGGTGTGCCGACTGCCATCAGCCCGACCCACAGGTGCTTGAGCACCGCATCGGCGCCCACCTGGAGAAGCTCGAGTGCTACGCCTGCCACTCGGCCTGGGGGGCGCAGGAGTACGGCACCTTCTTTCTGCGCCTGGGGGAGAATCCGCTAGCCGAGGTCTTCCGGGTGCGGCGCGAGCCGGGGAGCGAGTACCTTCGCAGCGCCTATCTCAAGCGGCAGGACGCCCCTCCCCTGGGGCGCAACGCCGCCGGCCGGGTCAGTCCGATCCGGCCGCAGTTCATCGCCTAATACAGTGATCTGCGCGACGGCGGCGGGGAGGAGAATGTCCTGACGGCGGCGCAGTGGAAGGCCTACTTTCCCCACACCGTCCGGCGCGGGACGGTGACCTGCGACGGCTGTCACGACGCGCCGCGGCGCTTTCTTCTGGAGCCGGAGAGCCGGCGGATCTACCTGCCGGCCAAAGACGGCATGACGCTCTCCTCCTTCTGGCGCCAGGAGGGGCAGACTCTGGTCAATGGCACGTTCTTCGCACCGGAGGAGTTCAGCCGCCTCTCCGGTCGCAGCCCGGACTACATCCGGGGGTATGTGGAAAAATGGAAAAATTTCGTCGAACGCGTCGAAGAGTCGTCCAGGCGCTGATCCTGGCCGCGGCCGGTTTCCCCCTCTGGCGTTTTCTGACGCCGCCGGCGACCGCCGGCAAGCCGGTGCTGCGGGTGAAGCGCAGCGAGATCCCGCCCGATGGCGCCCTGGTCTTTCGCCAGTCGCGCATCGCCGTGCTGCGCGCCGGGGAGGAGATCTACGCCCTGAGCCTGGCCTGCACCCACCTCGGCTGCACCGTCTCCGTCACCCCGACGCAGCTGGTCTGCCCTTGCCACGGCAGCGTTTTCAGCCGCACCGGCGAGGCGCTGCGTGGCCCGGCCACCCGGCCGCTGGAGCGGCTGGAGGTCCGGCAGGAACCCGATACCATCATCGTTCTCGGCTAGGGGAGTAATGGTCAACGATTTTCTTCGACATCTTTTCCCCCGCGTGGTGCTCGGCCGCAACCTGCGGCTGAGTTATACCTTCTGTCTCGGCGGGCTGGCCTTCACCGTCTTCCTGGTCCTGTTTCTTTCGGGGCTGCTCCTTCTTTTCTATTACGCACCGACCCCGGCCGGGGCCTTCGAGTCGATTCTCTTCCTCGAATCCCGGGTTGCCGGTGGACGTTATCTGCGCAGCCTGCACCGGCTCGCCTCCCACGCCTTCCTCGTATTGATTTTCCTGCACAGCCTGCGGGTGATTCTCACCGGCGCCTTTCGCCCGCCGCGGCAGTTGAACTGGGTGGTCGGTTTCCTCCTCCTCGGCCTGGCGCTCTTTGCTGCCTACACCGGCTACCTGCTGCCGATGGACCAGTTGGCGCTGTGGGCCACCCAGACCGGCATGGAACTGTTGGCGACCCTGCCGGGGGGCGGGGCGCTGCGCGGTTTCCTGGTGCCGGACGGGATCGGTGAGCCGCTGTCGCTGCTGCGCTTCTATGCTCTGCACATCGCCATCTTACCGCTGACGATGCTGGCTCTGGTGTTTCTGCACTTTTACCGGGTGCGCCAGGACAAAGGAATCCTCCCCTACCTATGAACGGCTACCTGCGCAGCTCGCCGCATTTCTTCCGTCTGATCAAGGCTGCCTTCGCCGCCGCCGTGGCCACCTTGCTGCTGCTGGCCTGGTTCATCGCGGCGCCGTTGCAGGAAGCGGCCGACTTCGCCCGGGTACCGAACCCATCGCGTTCGGCCTGGTTCCTTCTCTGGATGCAGGAGCTGGTGAGCTACTCCTCCACCCTGGTCTATCTGATCGTGGCGATGGCGCTCTTTTTCGCGGCGTTGCCGTGGCTGGCCGGTCGACCGGCAGCGGCGGCCCGCTGGTTCGCCAGGGATCAGCGGTGGATCAACGTGGCGACTCTGGTCGCCTTTATCGGCATCGTGGCGCTGACCGTCGTCGCCATGCTGTTTCGGGGGGAGAATTGGTCGCTCGTCTGGCCCTTCTGATCCTCTGCCTGCTGCTGCCGGCGTTGGCCGCCGCCCAGGGGAGCTGCCGCGCCTGCCATCCCTCCCATTACCTGGAGCTCGGCAGCTGCAGCGCCTGTCACCGTGGTGACCCACGCACCGATCGGCCGGCACTGGCCCATCACGACCTGATCGAGGGGCGCTATGCCCATTTCGCCATCCCCGGCAGTGCGGTTACGCAACAGGGAGTCAAGCTGCTGGAGCAGGCCGGCTGCCGCCGCTGTCACCGCAGCGGGGGGAAGGGGAACACCCTGGCAAGCGATCTCGATCGCCTGCTCCCCGGCGCCCGCCCCCGGGAAGTCATGCAGTCGATCCGGCAACCGGTCCTGTTCATGCCCGATTTCGCCCTGGCCGAAGCGACGGCCGTCCCTCTGGTCAATGCCTTGCTCGCCCATTCGGCGGCGGCCGAGCGAGCGGCCGGCGAGGTCCCCCTGGTGGTCCACTTCGAAGGGGTGGAGCGGCAGGAGAACCTCTTCGACAAAAAGTGCGGCGGCTGCCACCGGCT
Source organism: Desulfuromonadales bacterium (assembly GCA_014860175.1). Lineage (GTDB taxonomy): Bacteria > Desulfobacterota > Desulfuromonadia > Desulfuromonadales > JACZKF01 > JACZKF01. Next base: position 2,577 of record JACZKF010000426.1, read on the forward strand.
GCTCACCTCCCAATGGGGTGGGCTGGGAAACGGTCTGGTCGGCCCTAACCTCTCCGGCCTGACCAGCGAGTTCTACCCGGTGCCGTTTCGGGAAGGGGAGCCGTGGACGGCGGAGCGGCTGAAGAAGTGGCTGGAGAACCCGCGGGCCATCCGCCCAATGGCGCGGATGCGTCCGATGCCTCTGGAGGCGGAGGAGGTGAAGAAGGTTCTGGAGATCGTGACGCCGAAGGATTAAGCGGGGACGCCCTTGCGATTATGCGT
>JACZKF010000427.1 GCA_014860175.1 Desulfuromonadales bacterium
CTATCGCGTTCTCGGCCGACGCCATGATTCGCGATCTGCAGTATGAGGGGGGGCGGCTTACCTTGGCCGCCGGCACCCGTGGGGTGCTCTTTCTCGAATTGCGCCCGACTGCCCCCCCGGTGCTGCTCGGGTCGGTGGCCGACGGCAATTCGGCCTGGCAGCTGGCTGGTCGGGGCGATTATCTCTATGTCATCAGCGGCGAGCAGGAGGAACCGCTGAAAAGATCACTGCAGGTCATCGACATCAGCGACCCGCGGCAGCCAACCATCACGGCCAGGCAGCCAGTGATCGAAAAACTCAATGCCCTGGCAGTGCATGGCGACTACCTCCTGGCGGCCACCAGTCAGGGGCTGGCCCTCTTCTCCCTGACCGACCCCGCCCAACCCAGCCGAAGCGGATTCCTCCCTCTGCCGGCGGCGGCCAGATGCATCACCACTCTGGGCGATCTCGCCTTCATCAGCGATGCCGTTGGGAGCTTGCAGGTGATCGACCTCCGCAATCCCCAACTGCCGCGCCTGGTCGGCACCGCGCCTATCCCCTGGACCCTGCAGCCCTTCGCCCTGGGGAGCGAAATGGCCGTCCACGGCGACCTGGTCCTGGTCGCCGACGGACGCAACGGCCTGCTCGTCTTCTCGGTCAAGGACCGCCGCCGCCCCCGGCTCACCGGCGTCAGCCAGCTTCCCAACGGCGGCCTGGCCATTGGCGTCACCGTGGCCGAGCAACGAGCCTATGTCACCGACAGCCGCCAGGGTCTGCATCTGATCGATCTGCGGACGCCGGAGAACCCCCAGTTGATCGCTACCCTCAGCAACACCTCCTGGTCCAAGCGGATCGCTTTGATCGACGACCAGATCCTGCTGGCCAATGGCGATGCCGGCCTGATGTTCCTCCCCCGGCCGGTTGAGATCGACCAGCCGCGGATCGGCAGCGGCAACAACCTCACCTTTTCCCTCCCCCCCAATCTCCCTGCCGGCACCTACACCGTGCGGGTGTTCAACCGCTGGAGCAGCGCCGAACTCCCCGGCGCCTTGAACGTCGGTCATCGGTAATCGCCTAATACCGAAGCTGCGCCCCGAGCCAGACCTGCCTCCCAATCTCATAGGCAAAGCCCGAACAGCCAGTCTGCAGCCGGCTGTTGAAGACGTTTTCAACCTCCAGAGTGAGCAGCAGGTTGCGCCGGCCAGGACTCTGCCAGGCCAGAACCCAGTCGAAGACCACCCCGTCTTTCAGCCGCCGTTCTTCATAGACGGAAAGAGCTTCCGCCAGCGGTTCGCCGGTGGCCGGGTTCACCAGACCTTCACCGGCCGGAGCCGGCCGTCTCTCGCCGGTATCGACCACCGCCCGATAGCCACTTCGATAAGTGGCAACGTTGGTGAAGCGAAAACCGCGAGGGAGTTGGGCGATCCAGGTCAGGTTGGCGGTCCAGGGGCGGTGATAGTCCGATCGCGGCAGTTCGCCGCGAGGGATGAACCGACCGTCGAACCAGACCCCGGGCTGCACTTCCGCGTCGACCAGGACGGCATCATAACTTTCGTTGCTACCGGCACTCTCCTGCCAGGTAAGGTTGGCCGACAGCAGCTGCCGCTGCCAGCTGCGTTCCCAGCCGGCCCGCCAGCTCTCATGCCGGCTGCGCCCGGCATTGCTCAGGGTGAAGTAGCGCATGCCGTCGGGCTGGCGGTCGCCGTACTGGCGGGCGAATTCGTCGCGCCCCTGGCGCTGGACGTACTTGAGGCTGAACCGCCCCCCCAGCAGGGCCTGATCGAGGCCGGCGGTCCATTCATCGGTGTAGGGGGTATCGAGGCGGGAGAAGCGGGTGACGTTGGTGCCGCTGAAGGAGGTTTCCCAGGCGGTGGGGGAAAAGTTGAGTGCGCCGCGCGTTTCGCTGCGAAAGGGGGTTTGCGCCTCACGCAGTTTGTAGGTAAGCAGAGTGCGCCCGTAGTAGCGGTTCCAGCCGCCGATCAGCACCGTCCGGCCAGCGCCGAGCAGATCGTAAGTCGCTGCCAGACGCGGCGCCAGATTGACGTTTCCCATGAAATCATCATAGGAGAGGCGCACCCCCGGCCGCAGCGCCAGCCGCCCGGCCTGCAGCCGATCTTCCACGAACAGGTCGTAGAGCTGGATGCGGGCCGAAGCCTTGCCGGCGTCGAGAATCCGGCGGTAGGTGAAAAACTGCTCCTCGTCGATGCAGGCGAAGGTGTCTTCCCGGCAGATGATGAACGGTTCGACTTTGGCCCCCAAGTAGCCATGGGAGGTTTCCTTGCGTTCATAAGTGCCGCGCACCAGCGCATATTCCACCCCGGCTTCGATCTGGTGGTTGACCGGGCCGGTGCGCAGCGGCTCCAGGAGCAGACTCGAGCGCAGCTGCAGCTCCTGCTGGGTGCGCTCGACATCGCCGAACCCCCCTTCCTCACTGGTGGTGGAACCAGTCAGGCGCCCCCAGGGACGGCTGTCGGTGGCCAGCCATTGACGCAGGTGCGGTGGCGCCTGGCGACTGTTTTCACTGCGGCCGAAGCCGGCGCTCAGCTGCAGGGTGCCAAAGGAGAGATAGCGCTCGAGATTCCCCTGCAGCTGATACCCGCCCCCCTCGAGAACAAAATCGCTGTTTTTGATCCCCGGCAGGAACGTCTCCTCCCGGTAGGGGGTGGCGAGGAAGGTGAGTCCCAGCCGGCCGCTCCCCCCCTGCTGCACCCCTTTGAGATAGTAGTTGGTCAGCCGCCGCTCCTGTTGGGCCGCTTCCCCCAGGTGGCGCACCGGGATGGTGGAGCGGATCTGCCGCAGGCTGCCGAGCAACCCGGCCGTCGGGCCGAGGGGGAGATTCAGGTCGAACCCGAGGTGGTGCTTGCGAAAGCGTGGCTCTTCTTCATCGTCCTGCAGGTGGAAGCGGGTCAGGCTGTCGCTGGTGCCGCGGTAAAAAAGGAGGCCGCCGAACTGGGGGGCCGGATCGCGGGTCTCCACGACGATGACCCCGCCGGTAAAGCCGCCGTAACGGGCCGGGACATTGCTGTCATAGACGCTCAGCCGCTCGATCAACCCGGCATCGGGGAAAACGGTCTGGGGATGCCCCGGCACGTTGTCGACATTCATCGGATTGCTGGCGGCCGGATCGAGCAGGCTGTCGTTGTTCAGGGCGTCGATGAGGAAGAGGTTGTCGAAGGACTTGCCGCCCGAGATGGAGAGGTTCGGCGGCAGGATCTCGCCGGCACGGCTGGCGGTGCGCACCCCTTCCCCCAGTTGGACATCGGGGAAGAGGGCGAGCAGTTCGTTGACACTGCCATTGCCGGCAGGGAGGGCATCCATGACCTGACGGTCCATGGTCGAGCGCCCGGTCGCCGGGTTGACGAAAGTGCCGGTCACCGTCACCGGCGCCAGCCGCTCCGGTGGCGCCGGCCCGGCACTCTCTGCGGGGGACGCCGACTGCGCCTGGACCATCGAGGTGCAGAGAAAAATGGCGGCTGACAGAAAGGAGACCAGGGGGGGGAGAAACGGCCGGCGTTCCGTCATTGAATCAGCACTCCGGGCAGGTCGCGGTGCCAGGGACGCCGGTCAAGGAGATCGGGGATACCATCTCCGTCGCAGTCGTCATCCAGAACCAGACCCGAGGCGGCAATCTGTTCGGCGGTGGCCAGAGGGTGAAAAAAATCGGGACGGCCGTCGCCATCGGTGTCGATCCGCGCCACCTCGGTCGCCGGGAAATCGTCCCGCCCGGCATAGGTGATGGCAATGGTCTGCAGCCCCCGGTGGCGGTCGGCGGTATAGGGCAGGCTTCTAGCCAGCGCCAACGCCGGCTCGAAGTAGCCGGCCGCGGCATAGCCGCCGATGATGTTCCTCTTGCTCTCGTGGGTGAACTTCTCGATCCGGACCGCCTCGGTCCAGATCTGCCGGGCAACTTTTTCGGTTTCGGCCAATACGGTAGCGGCCCCAACCCGGTCGCCGACGAGGGTCAGGAACTCCGCCGCCCGCAGCAGCAGGTCGACCTCGCGGCCGGCCCAGGTGTCATGATCGTTGCCGGCGTAGAGGGCGGCCGAATCAAAAATCGCCCCGGCGCTCTCGGTCAGCAGCGGGGTGAGGGCAATCACCGTCGAGCGGCGGCCGGCGTCGAGGAGGGCGGCAATCACCTTTTCGTACAGGTTGGCAAAGTCACGGTAGAGGGTGGCGGCGGTGGCCGGACTGGCAGGGCGGACGGTGGCCGCCACGGTCAGGCGAATCTCCTCTGCCGCCTGCAGCAGCAAAGCTTCCGCCCCCCCCACCCCCGGCTTGCCGGCTGCGCGCAAAGCCAGATCGAGGCGATGGTATTCGAGGGCCAGATCGACCAGGGCGTCGACCCGCGGCTTGAGGATGGAGATCGTTGCCAGGGCTGCTTGCGCCTCGCCGGCCAGCAACTCTTCAGCTCGGCCGAACTCCCCAGCCAGCCGGAACAGCCCGGCGACCTTGATGTAGCCGCGCTGGAGCAGCTGCTGGTAGCGCTCGGCATCGGTGGCCGGAGTCAGCAGGGCAATCTCCCTCAGCGCTGTTTCCAGAGCCTGCCGGGCCGCCTCCGGATACCAGGCCGGCGCCCCCCCTTCCTGCCAGCGGTTGATCAGCGCCAAAGCGACGAATTCGGCCTGCAGGTTGTTGGCAAAATAGGTGAGGGCCTCGATCTTATCGGCCCGCAGCGGCAAATGGGTCTCGATGATGCTCAGCGCCGGCGCCAGTCCGTTATTGAGCGCTTCATAGGTGGCAACCAGTTTGAAGGCCTTGACCGCATTGATGGCAGGGATCTCCCCGGCCAACGCGAAGGCCGTCTCGGAATGCCCGCAGCGGTAGAGGAGTTCGACAAAATCGACCATGTACAACCAGGTCTCGCCGGCAGTCAGGTTTTTGAAGCCGTCGTTGGCCCGGATCGCCTGCACCTGGCCATAAATTTCGTTGACCCTGGTCAGTTGACCGAGGTCGGCGAAGCGTTTGGCGGTCTCCACCAGATAAAAGACTTTGGCCTTGTAGGAGTAGTTGCTCCCCACCACATTGGGCGGTGTCTGGCTGGCGAAGGTGTGCATGAAATCGACCAGCGGCGCTGCCAGCGCCGGTTCCCCCCGGGCAAGATATTCGTCCGCCAGCTTCCAGGTGCCGGTGAGGACCGAGCCGTACAAGGCGGTGGTGTTGAAGTAGGGGGCGAGGGCGGCCAGGTAATCGATGCTGCGCTGGGAAGCCGCGAGATCGCCGGCGCGCCGCAAGCCGAGGGCAACATCCAGCAGATTTCGCACATCGGCCTGGCTGATGCTGGCATACCCCTTGGCCTCCACCACCTTGCGGTAGAACTCCTCGGCCTTGACCAGGGCAGGCAGGGCCTGGGCGCTGCGGCCGTAGTCGATCAGCGTCGCCCCCAGCTGCCAGTACCCCGCTCCCCGCTTCTCCGCCTGAAACACCTGGGTGGCGACAATCGCCTCGGCCTCGGTCAGCAGCCCCGACTCCCCTTTCCCCTTGGCGATGGCCAGCATGACCTGGTCGCTGAACAGATCGTCGAGAATTTCTCCGGCCACCAGTTCGGCAAAGTAAAAGGGGGAGAGATCGGAATTGGAGAAGTAGAAGAGCCGGCTCTGGTTGTCGTCCCGGGGGTGTTCGTACGCCAGCAGGGGGACCGAGACGCTGTAAAGGCTGCGCAGTCTCGCCAGTTCGGCGATGCGCGGGTCGGCCGACAGTGGTTGGCCGGTCTCCGGATGCAGCAGCAGAGGGGCGAAGGTGGCGGGGTCACCGGCCAGGGAGGGCCATTGCGTCAGGTCGTAGGTGAAAAAAAGATAGCGGGCGATCCTCTGCTGGGCAACGCCGCCGAAAGGGATAACGGTCGGCCCGGCCGCCTGGACGACCAGATCGGCGAGGGTCGCAAGATTTTGCCGGAACTGGGGGTGCAGCGGCTCGAAGGCGGGATCGTCCTGCAGCATCCGCTCGGCAATCTCCTCCAGTCCGTGGAGAATGCCGGTCCGGCGAAAGGCGGCCGGCAGATCGTCGGCCGCTGTCAGAGCCCGATCCAGGGCCAGAAGACGGGCGATCACCGCCGCGTCGTTTATCCCGAGAGCCGCCAACGCCCCGGCCTCCACCCCCTCTGGGGAGAACAGGAGGAGTTCGGACGTCCGATCGCCGATATGGGCAAAAGGATCGGCCTCCCCTCCCCTTTCCAGCTCCAGGGCGATGGCCGTCAACAGCAAAGTCCGGTGCAGGAGAACCGGGTCCGAGGAGGGGCGGGTACCGAGATCGGCGGCGGCATCGAGGCCGAGGTCGCGGCGAATCTCGTCGAAGGCGGTGCCAAGGTCGGGGCCAGGGTAGCGAAGGCGAGCCGTCAGCAGGGAGGTCGCCGGGGAGAGGATGATCTGCTCCTCACGGCCGGCAAACAGGGCCAGCGGCGCCCGCAGAGTAAGGCCACCGAAATCGACGCCGGTCTCCTGGTCCTGCCCACCGTCCGCCTTCAGTACCAGGGATTCCAGCCGTTGGGCATGCACCCGCAGATGGAAGGAGCCGTCCTCGACGGTTACCGTCTCACAGCGGCCGACGCCACTGGCGCTGCAGAGCTTGAGGACCTCCTGAGTGGTCGGATCGAGAAG
>JACZKF010000428.1 GCA_014860175.1 Desulfuromonadales bacterium
CAGACTCGATGTGGCGGTGAACAATGCGGCCACCAGTCCCGATTCCCGCCCGATCGCCGAGATGGAAGAGTCAGAGTTCGACCGGGCGGTCGGGGTGAACCTGAAGGGGGTGGCCCTGTGTCCGAAATATGAGATCTCCCAGATGCTGCGCCAGGGGGGGGGCGGTTCGATCGTCAATATCGGCTCCACCAATTCCTTCCGGCCGCAACCGCACACGGCCCTCTATACCGCGGCCAAGCACGGAGTGATCGGTCTCAGCAAAGCTGCGGCCCTGGAAAACGGGATCCACGGCATTCGCGTCAACACCGTCGCCCCCGGCGCCATCGACACCCCGATGCTGCGCAGTTCCATGGAAACCCACGCCCTGACGGAAGAGGCGTTCGCGCCGGTACTCAGCCTCTTCAACCGCTTCGGCAAACCGGAAGAGGTGGCGCAGGCGAGCCTCTGGCTCGCTTCCGACCTCGCCTCCTACGTCACCGGCGCCGTCCTCTCGGTCGACGCGGGGTACGTGAGCCGCTGATCGGCAGGCGCCGCAGAGGGCGCCTTTTTGACATTGCGGAGCTGCGTGCGATAATTACAGGAACCGCCCACCTGACTGGCAGGTGGGATTTTTTTTATGGAGAGTCAATGACGGCCTGTCGCCAGCCTCTCCAACTCTGCATTCTCCTTTTACTGGTCTGGTCTCCCCCGGGGGCCGACCGCGCCTTCGCCGAGGAAGACAGACCCCCGTTTCATCCCTTCGAGATCCATTACGCCTTTGCCAATATCGAGTTTACCCTCCTGCATGAAATGGCCCATGCGCTGATTGCCGAGCTCGGCATTCCCCTCCTGGGCCGGGAAGAGGATGCAGCCGACCAGATGGCGGCGATGCTTCTAAGGGCCGCGCCTTCCGACGGATCCCGGGTTTCGATTGTCGGCAAGCTGAACGCGGTCGGCCTCGAACTGCGCCTCGAAGCGTCGGAGGATTCGATCGCCTACTGGGATTCTCACCCGCCGGCGGTTCAACGTTTTTACAACCTTCTTTGCCTCGCCTACGGCATGAATCCGGCGGCACTCTCCGATTATCTGGGGACGGGCTGGTTGCCCTGGGACCGGGGATGGTATTGCGGGGAGGAGTACCAGCAGGCCGAAAGGGCCATGCTCTGGGTCTATCAGAACTACGGCAACCAAGGAGGGCGAGAGCCCCAGGCGCCGGGCAGGGGCGCCCGACGGGGGTCGATCGCCGTGGAATATGAAATCCCCGCCTCGCCAGGCGCCACCCGGCTGGTCGAGGCGATGTTGCACGCCGAGATCGCGGAACAGCTCGCACGGCAGCTGGAAAAGACCTTCGAGCTGCCGAGGGATCTCGTCATCTCCTTCGTCAACTGCGGCGACGACGCCTACTGGCACGCCACCAGCGGGGCCATTGTCGTCTGTTACCGCCTTCTGGAGCAGTATCTTGAGCATGCAATGCCGGCCAGAAGCATGGATAAATTGCTGCCGGCCAGGATCGCCCCGATGGAAGTGGTGATACCGAGCAGAATCTACGACGCCCTGAAAACGAATGCTGCCGAGAAGCAGATAAGCCTCAACGACTTGGCCGTAGAGGCATTGATGAAATACCTCGAAGTCCCGCCCCGGTAATCCCCCCGATCGTTTCCTCCAGAAAACCTTAAGGCCGAGCACCCGAATTCGGATGCATTCCTGCGGCGCACTCATCCCCCCGCCGCCATCTTCCGCGGCACGATCTCGACGTACGTTTCTGCTGCCGCCAGCTCCCGCCGCAACTCCGCCTTGAGTACCTTGCCGGTGGCGTTGCGCGGCAGCTCCGCCATCCGGAACCAGCGGCGTGGCATCTTGTAGCCGGCGATCCGTTCGCGCAGCCACGATTCGAGTTCCGCCTCGGCTGGGGCCCTCCCGCTCAGGATGCAGCAGACCACCTCGCCCCACCGCGGGTCGGGGAGGCCGATGACCGCTGACTCCGGCATGGCCGGATGCTCGGCCAGAATGGCTTCGATCTCGCGCGGGTAGACATTCTCGCCGCCGGTGATGATCATGTCGTTGCGCCGGTCGACGACGCGGAGAAATCCGCTCTCATCACGGTAGCCGAGGTCGCCGGTATGCATCCAGCCGTGGCGCAGCGTTTCGGCCGAGACCTCGGGAAGATTCCAGTACCCGGTCATGACTCCCGGGCCCCGGCAGACGATTTCGCCGATCTCCCCGGTGGGGAGGGGCCGGTCCTGATCGTCGACAATGCGCACCTCGAAACCGGCGGCCTCGGTGCCTGCCGAGGCGAGGGGAGCGTTGTTCTCCAGGAGGTGGTCGGCAGGGCGCAGGATGGAGGAGACTCCGGTCTCGGTCATCCCGTACTGCTGGTGGAAGCCGCAGCCGAAGCGTGCGATGGCCCGCCGCAGCAGGGGCGGGTCGATGCAGGCGCCGCCATAGACGATCAGGCGCAGGCGCGAAATGTCGGCCGAGGCGATGGCCGGATCGTCCAGGAGCATAGAGATCATGGTCGGGACCAGGACCATGGAGGTGACCTGCTCCCGCTGCATGACCTCGAGGGCGGCACGCGGGGTGAAATTCGGCAGCATGACCGCAGTGGCTCCTTTGAAGAGGAAGGAGCAGCCAAGAAACATGGCGATGTGGAACATGGGCAGGCTTTGCAGCCAGACGTCCTCCGTCCGCACTTCCAGCTCGAGGGCGTCAATAAAAAGGCGGGCGCTGAAACCGGCCCGGTCGATGACCGCCCCCTTCGGGCGTCCCGTCGTGCCGCTCGTATACAGGATGGTCGTGTTGAGGTTCGGGTCGAGCGGATCGGCCTCAGGGTCGGCTTCCGCGGCAGCAAGCAGGCTGTCGTAGGGGTCGAGCCTGCGAGGCTGGCCGAGGCCGACCAGGCGCTTCACGCCGGCCGCGGTCCCCAGCCCTTCGACCCGCTCGGCATGCTCCCGGCCGGCAATCAGCAGGGCCGGGGCGGCGTCGCCGAGGATGTAGTTCAGTTCGGGATCGGCCAGCCGGGTATTGAGCGGCACCAGAGTAAACCCTGAACGCAGGCACGCCCCCTGGATCTCCAGGTATTCCAATT
>JACZKF010000429.1 GCA_014860175.1 Desulfuromonadales bacterium
TTCCCGTCCCCCTCCGGCCAGCTCGCCTGCGGCGAAAGGAACCGGCCGATCTTCCCCAGGGCCTGAAGCTGCTCTTCGAAGAGCGGCAGCGGCAGCCGCAGCCAGGAGGAGTGATCCCCGGGGGCTGCCAGATCGTGATACATCAGGACGATCAGCGGCTGGTGCCAGCGACGCCCCAGCTGCCGCGTCCATCCTTCCCGCCCCAGCCATTCTTTCCACCCCATGAGCATCCCGTTTCAGCGCGGCGCCAGCAGGCACCGCAGCAGCCCGTTGTAAGCGGCAAGTTCCAGCGGATGGGCCGCCAGCGCCTGCAGGTAGTAACCGCGAGCCCGGACCGGATCGGAGCGGCGGTAGTAATGGCCTCGATTGCAGCAGGTGTAAGCTCTGGCCCGGCGGATGACCGACGCCGGCAGCACCCCCGGGTGCTGCTCCAGGAAACGGGCCATGATCCGGTCGGAACAGCTGTGGCGCAGCTCTCTTTTTTTCGACATCTGGCCGGGATGGCCGACCCGGTAATCGAGCAGCGGCTCATCGATGTAGGCAAAACGGTAGCGGGTCGAAAGCCGCAACCACAGATCCCAGTCAATCCCCATGCTCAGCGACTCGTCAAAGCCGCCAAATTCCTTCAGGCAGCGGCGGCGCACCATGGCGGAGGAGAACGGTACGAAGTTGTCGAGAAAGAGATAGGAGGTCACCTCTCCTTCCCTGGGGGTCAGGTACCGGCAGGTCGGGCGTGCCGGCAAGGGGTCTCCTTCGGCATCGATCAGCCGGGCCCGGGAAAAGACGACCCCGACCTGCGGGTCGGCAAACCGCTGCAGCTGTTTCTCCAGTTTGCCCGGCCGCCAGCGGTCATCGGCATCGAGAAAGGCGATCAACTCCCCTTGGGCCAGCCGAATCCCGGCGTTTTTGGCCTTGGCCTGACCACCATTGAGCTGGCGAAAGGCCCGCAGCCGCGGTTCGCCATGGTAACGGGCCACGACCTGTTCACTGTGGTCGGTCGAGCCGTCGTCGATCAGGATGATCTCGAAGTCCGGATAGCTCTGCCCCAGGACCGAATCGAGGCACTCGGCCAGATAACGGCCATAGTTGTAATTGGTCACCACCACGCTTACCCGGATATCCGCCATGGCCACTCCTCAGACCGGCTGTCCGCCGCCGGCACGCCGCAGCAGCAGACAGGCCCCCGCGTGCAGCAGCCCCTTGACCAGTCGGGGGGAGACGCCAAGCTGCAACGACTGCCGATACAGCCGGAAAGACTCCTCGTAGGCACCGCTGCGCTTCAACGCCCAGGCATAGGAGACCTGGTTGGTCCAGATGCGCTGCTCGAGCACTCCTTTTTCCTCGGCCGAGAGGGGGTAGTGCCGCTGTTTTTCCAGCACCCGCAGCACCGACGGGAAGCGGCGGACACCGCCGGTCGAGATCGACTGCCGCCGGCGCCGGTACTGGTGTCCCGGGCGTTCGAGGAAGACCAGGCGCCGACGCGCCCTGGCCAGGCGCAGCCACAGATCGATATCGTCGGCATTGGAAAGCGATTCGTCAAAGAAGCCAATCTCCTCCAGGAGTTCACGGCGGAAGACGACGCTGGAGGTGGCGATGAAATTGGCCCGCAACAGTTCGAGATAGAGCCGGTCCACCTGCACCAGTTGCGCTCCCGCCACCGGTGTCGGGACCAGCGCCTGGCGAAACATCCGATACTCCTGCAGGGAACGGTTTTTCAGCAGCGCCCCGGATTCGTCGATCTGCTGGAAATCGCTGCAGACGGCATCGACCTCCGGCATCGCCTCCAGGGCGTGCACCGCCTCCTGCAGCTTGCCTGGAAGCATGACGTCGTCGGCATCGAACAGGGCGATGTAGCGCCCGGATGCCGCCCGGATCCCCGCATTCCTCGGCCGGGCCGGCCCGCCTGAATGCTCCAGGGCGATGAGCCGGAGGTCAGAGCCCTGCCGCTGCCGGATCAGGAGGCGGGTTTCGTCCGTAGAGCCGTCGTCGACGACGATGGTTTCGACGTTACGAAACGCCTGCTCCTGAATCGAGGCCAGGGTAGCCGGCAGAAACAGAGCGGCGTTGTACGCCGGGATGATGATCGAAACCAGACAGCTGCTCATGATGTTTGTTTCTCTCCAAAGTTGGCCCCGACAGGAGCTGCTGCAGCAAGAGTTCGGCCTGCACAACCCCTCCCAAGGCGTGCCAGACGTTGCGCCCCCGCCTCTGGTCCTGCATCAGGCGGGTGAGCCCCTCCCGACGCCACAGCCCGCGATCGAGGGAGGAGGGGCCGAGCAGCACCCCTTCGACGTACTCCCGCACCGGCGGCCAGCGGCGGAACCACTGGTCGTAGAAGGGGTAGGTTTCGGTCCGGCGCAGATTGATCCGGCCCACGGAAAGCCGGCACAGGTAGTAGCGCGCCGACTCCGCGCGCTGCAGCCGGCGGTAGCCGGTTTCATACAGCTTTGGGTCGAAACCGGTCAGGGGGATCACCACCCCGTCCTTGACCCGTGGCATGGTAGCGATCTCCGGGTAGCAGGCCTGTCCCCAGCGAATCTGCAGCTGCCTCTGGCGGATGGCGGCATGGGAGCAGTCGGCGCACCAGGCGAAGACCTCCGGATCCGAGTACGGGACGACCGGATCGCTCCAGGGGAGGATCTGTCCCATCAGGCAGGGGACGATAAAGCCGAAGACCCGGAAATGGATGCGGAACCAGAGAAGGTCTGAATAGTCGCCGGCAAAGTCGAGCCGGCGGAACAGGTGTTCGGCCACCCTGGTCGCCACTTCCGGCATCCGGGCAAGCAGTTGGGGGGAGAAGGCCTGCTGCTGCCGCTCGGCCGGCCAGTAGACATAGGAGCGCAGGATCTGTCGGGCGCGCTGGCGCGCCTGCGCCAGGGAGAGTCCGGCAGGAACGTCGAGTTCGAGATCCCCCCCCATAAAAGCATCGCCGTTGACCCCGTGCAGGATCGGCGAGGTGATGGGCGGGCCGGTGAGCATCCGGTCGAGATAATGCATATGCCCCGGGGGGCAACGTCCCTCGGTGAGATGCACCCCGCGTTCGAACCAGCCGGGGAAGCGCTCGCCGCTGATTTCATGGCTTTCGCAGGCGATCGCCTGGGAGCGGGCAAATTCGGCGGCCACCCGGCTTTCCAGCGACCCCGGCTCGCCGACGGTGATCGCCCGCACGTTGAGTCCCGCCCGCCGGGCCGCGGCCAAGGCGAGGCGGGAATCGAGCCCCCCGCTCAAGAAGGCGGTCAGTTCCGGCTGGTCGGCAAAGCGTCGCAGATAGCCCTCGAAGGCGCTCCTCAGTCCGACGTAAAACTCGCCGTCGGGCTCCCGTTGGCGCCCGAAGCGGGGGCGAGGATAAGCGATCAGCTGCAGTTTGCCGCGTCGATAGCTCAAACGATGATGGGGGGGGAGTCGCCAGATGCCGGTCAGCAGCGTCCGGTCGGTGATGATGGAGCCGAAGTGGAGCATTTCGGCCAGGGCATCGAGGTCGATCTGCCCGCTCACCTTGGGGACCAGGCATTTGAGTTCGGAGGCGACGTGCAGGTTGTTCTCTCGATCTAGGCAGTAGTAGACCGGATAGAACCCGAAGGGGTCGGTCTCCACCACCACGCAGGCGTCCACCGGGCGGTGCAGGGCCAGCAGGTAGGAGCCACGCAGGAGAGGTCCGGAAGGGATGGGGCGGGAAGCGAGCTGCTGAAGAACCTCCTCCGGGGTGGAGAGCCCAAGGGCTCCGGGAAGCCAGCTGCCACCGGTGAGCAGCAGAGCATCCCCGCGTGGATTGACCGCCAAACCACCGCTGACCAGCCGGCCATGGTGCATGACCGCACCGCAAAAAGTGGCATCCGCCGTTTTTTCGAGCCGAGCAGGATCAGTGGCAGCGGATCGCGCCAGCATAGCGGTCAAGGCTTGACCCAGGGGGAGATCCTGGCGCCCAGCCGAACAGACCAGATAAATTCCGTTCATGCGGTGCTCCCAGTAGCGGGCCTCAGCCCGACTTTCCCATGGTCCTCAGCACCTGGCGAAACAGCCAGAATCCCCGTTGCGGCATCCGGACCGGCACGATCCCGGCCGCGATCGCCCCGATCACGAACAGCAAGGAGAGGACGAGCTTGATTCCCCCTTCGGCGCACAGTTCCAGATTTTCCAGTATTTTCAGCAGGTACTTGCCATTTTGTAGGGCATCGAGCTGGATGAAACGGAGAAAGTCCCCGACCAGCGGAAAAATGTGGCTGTTGAACAGCGGCAGCAGCCCCATGGACGCGAGATTCATGGGGGCGATCAGGAAGTAGAGAGCGAAGAAAAGCAGCGCCAGGAAGCCGACCTTTCTCCACTGGTAGCGGATCAGATAGTGGCGACGGGCGATCCGCAGAGCGAGCAGGCACTGAAAGGTGCTGGCCAGCAGCGAAGAGGTGAGTGCCCCGAGAAGCCCCAGGCGGGGAATCAGCAGCAGGTTGGACGTCACGCTGACAACGGCGGTGGAGCCCTGGATCCCCGAAATCTGCATGGTCGATTTGGTGTAGACCAGGCCGAAGTAGAAATGGTAGTAGCAGCTGAGGATAATCCGGGTCACCACCGCCATCAGCGCCAGGGTGCCGCCGACCCAGAATTCGGGCGGGGTCAGAATCCGCAGCAGAATCGGGATCTCCAGCGCCAGCACCAGCCCGGCCAGCAGCATGAGAAACAGGTGCAGGGTAAAGACCTGCGCCATCGTCGCCGGCCCCTCTTCGGTGTCGCAGATCTCCAGCTGTTTCATCGCCCAGGTGCGCATGAACGGCTCACCGATCAGCAAGCCGATCAGGGTGGCGAACTTGAAGAGCATCTCGAAAACCCCTACCTGGACCAGGCCGAGATAGACCCGGAGCAGGTAGCGGTCGGCGTTGCCGCGGATGAACATGGCGATGTACCCCGGCATCAGAGGGAGACTGAAACCGAAGACGTTGCGGGCGATGGTCCGGTCGAAGCGCAGTCCGACATGCCACAGCGCATAGGCGTGCATGAAGATGGTGAAGAGAATGGCAACGATCAGAGAGCTGTACAGGTAGCCGTAGACCCCCATTTCCAGCTTCACGATGAACAGGATATTGAGCGAAAAGCTGACGATCAGACGCAGCAGTGACAGCACCGAAAAAAAGACCGACTTTTGATTGATGACGAGGTAGGCCTGTGCATTTTTCGAGGTCATCTCGGCCATGAAGGCGAGGACCGCCAGTTGGATGTACGGTGCGTATTCGGAACTGCCGAAGACCAGCCAGGCGACCGGTGACGAGAGGAAGTAGACCGGAGAGGCGACCAGGATCACCACGAAAAACATCAAAATTATTACCGTCGAGACGACGGTCCTGCGCTCCGTTTCGTCGGTCTTCTCGTAATAGAAGCGGCTCATCGCCCCGGTGATGCCGTAGCCGACCAGCAGCGTCATCACCGACAGGACGGTGTCGATCATGCCGATGATGCCGTACCCTTCCCCGCGCAGGTAGTTGGCGTAAATCGGCAGCATGATGAAGCCGACCGCCTTGCCGAGGACGCTGGCAAAGCTGTAGACCGAGGCGTGCTTCAGGGTGGAACGGATGTGCCCCGAGCCGCTCATGACCCCTCCCGGGGGGCGCTGAG
>JACZKF010000430.1 GCA_014860175.1 Desulfuromonadales bacterium
GACGATGACGATGGTGTAGCGCTCCTTCAGGGTGCTGATGAGCTCCTCGATCTTGGCGGTAGCGACCGGATCGATGGCCGAGGTCGGCTCGTCCATCAGGACCACTTCCGGCTCGACGGCGATCGCCCGGGCGATGCAGAGGCGCTGCTGCTGCCCGCCGGAGAGGGCGGTTCCCGGCTTATCGAGCTTCTCCTGCACCTCGGTCCAGAGCGCCGCCTGCTGCAGGGCGGTCTCCACCCGATCGGCCAGTTCACTGCGGCTCAACCGGTAATGCAGGCGCAGCCCGTAGGCGACGTTGTCGAAGACGCTCATGGAGAAAGGGGTCGGTTTCTGGAAGATCATCCCGATCCGCCGCCGCAACTCGAGGACGTCCTGGGAACGATCGAGGATATTCTCTCCATCGAGAAGAATCTCGCCGGTCACCCGCTGGTTGCGGTAGAGCTCGAAAATGCGGTTGTAACAACGCAGATGGGTCGATTTGCCGCAACCGGAGGGGCCGATGATGGCGGTGACCCGGTTGGCGGCAATCTCCAGGCTGTTGTTCACCAGGGCCTGCTGTTCGCTATAGAAAAAGTTCAGGTTGCGGGCGACGATCTTGGCCGGAACGGCGATCCCGGCCGGCCGCGCAGAGGCAACGCCGACCGGGAGTTGACCGGCGGGAAGTTCCATTTCTTTGACCTCGCGAAGGTGAAGTGAACGATGGTTCTCCATCAGTGTCTGCTCCTGTACCAGAGAAGGCCGCGGGTGAAAAGAGTCGCCCCGAGCACCCCGGCCGTGATCAGAAAGGAGGCGCCCCAGGCCTTGGCCTGCCAGTCCGGATAGGGGGACATGGCGTAGTTGAAAATGGTCACCGTCAGGTTGGCGGTCGGTTCGTTCAGCGACCTGGGCCAGTAGGGGCTGTTGAGGGCGGTGAACAGCAAAGGCGCCGTCTCCCCGCTCACCCGCGCCACCGCCAGCAGCACCCCGGTGACCAGACCGGTCTTGGCGCCCCGGAAAACCACCCCGAGGGTGACTTTCCAGCGCGGGGCGCCAAGGGCCAGGGCCGACTCCCGCAAGGTGTTGGGGACCAGGTTGAGCATGTCCTCGGTGGTGCGCGTCACCACCGGCAGCATGATGATGGCCAGGGCGACCGCCCCGGCGACGCCGGAGAAGTTCTGCATCGGCACCACCAGGATGATGTAGACGAAGACCCCGGTGATGATGGAGGGGACCCCCATCAGGATATTGGAGCCGAAGCGCACCCATTCGGCCAGGCGGGTCTCCCGTCCGAACTCGGCGAGAAAAATACCGGCCAGCATCCCGATGGGGACACCGACCCCGGTGGCGAAAAAGGTCATCAGTACGGTACCGACGATGGCGTTGGCCAACCCGCCCCCCTCGATCCCTGGCGGCGCCGGCATCTCGGTGAAGAACGCCCAGTTGATCGATCCTATCCCCCGTCCCAGGACGACGATCAGAATCCACCCCAGGAACCCGATGCCGACCAGGGCGGCGCCGCTGGCCAGCACGCGGATGGCGAAATCGGCGGCGCGCCGGACTTTGATCGAGCGCCCCTTCATTGCCCCGCCCCCATTTTTCGCCGGGTCCGCTTCAGCCAGTACTGGGCCGCCAGCTGGATGAGGAAGGTAAGGAGAAAGAGGACAAGACCCAGCTCGATCAGCGAGCTGAGGTAGAGCTCTTCGGAGGCTTCGGTGAATTCGTTAGCCAATGTCGAGGCGATGGTGTTGGCGGCGGCAAACAGGGAGAGGGAGACTTCGTGCCGGTTGCCGATGACGAAAGTGACCGCCATCGTCTCGCCGATGGCCCGCCCCAGCCCGAGAAAACAGGCGCCGAGAATCCCCTGGCTGCCGTAGGGGATGGTCACCTTGCGCGTCACCTCCCAGGTGGTCGAGCCGAGGCCGTAGGCCGATTCCTTCACCACGGCCGGCACCATCAGGAAGACATCCCGGGTAACGGAGGTGATGAAGGGGAGGATCATCAGCGCCAGAATCAGGCCGGCGGTCAGCATGCCGATCCCCATCGGGGCCCCGGAAAAAAGGATGAAGCCGCCGCTGACCCGCTCGAGAAACGGCTGGACGTAATCGGCCATGAAGGGGGCGAAAACGAAGAGCCCCCACATCCCGTAGATGATGCTCGGGATGGCCGCCAGCAGCTCGATGGCGCCGCCAACCAGGCTGCTCACCCGTGGTGGCGCCAGCTCCACCAGGAAGAGGGCGATGATCAGACTCAAGGGGACGGCAACCACCATGGCGATAGCCGTCGACACCAGAGTCCCATAGATGCTGCTGAGTGCCCCGAAATCGCCGGTGACCGGGTTCCAGGCCTGGCTCACCAGGAACCGCGCCCCGAACTTCTCCAGCGACGGCAGCGAGCCGCGGAGCAGTTCGACAAAGATCCCAGCCACCGCCAGCAGCAGGAGAAGACCGCAGGAGACCGTCAGCCAGCGAAAGGCCGGATCGAAGTTGCGCCTCTTGACCTCAATTTTGGTTCCGGGGACGGAAGGGTCCACCGCCTGTCGCGAAGAGTTTGCCATCGTTCACCTGACGAGAAACAGCCCGCGTGGGGCAGCCAAAACCGCCCCACGCGACCTGTCGTTGTTCGACGTTGAAGTTGCCGAAACGGTCAATCTACTTTTTCCAGACCGGCTGTCCGCCGGCACGTATCTCTTTGGCCCAGGTCGCCTCGACCAGCGCCACCACCTTCTCCGGCATCGGCACGTAGTGGAGATTGAGGGCCGACTGATTGCCATTGCGATAGCACCAGTCGAAGAAGCTGAGCATGGCCTGGGCGACATCGGCTTTGCGCTGCTCCTTGTGGAGCAGGATGAAGGAGGCGCCGGTAATCGGCCAGCTCTCTTTGCCGGGCTGGTCGGTGAGAACGACGTAGTAGCCGGGGGCGCTGGCCCAGTCGGCATTGGCCGCCGCCGCCTGAAAGGTTTCGGCGGTGGGGGCGACGTAGCTGCCGGCCCGGTTTTTGAGCAGGACATGACTCATTTTGTTTTGCAGAGCGTAGGCATATTCGACATAACCGACCGCCCCTTTGATCCGCTGGACATAGGCGGCCACCCCCTCGTTCCCCTTGCCACCGACGCCGGCTGGCCACTGGACGGCCTTGTCGTTACCGACCGTCTTCGCCCAGTCGGGGGAAACCTTGGTCAGGTAGTTGGTGAAGATCCAGGTGGTGCCTGAGCCGTCGGAACGATAGACCGGAGTGATCCCCTGGGCGGGGAGCTTGAGGGAAGGGTTTTCCGCCTTGATCCTGGGGTCATCCCATTTGGTGATCTTGCCGAGGAAGATGTCGGCCAGCAGTTCAGGGGAAAGGCGCAGGTCGCCCGGCTTCACCCCCTCCACATTCAGCACCGGCACCACTCCTCCCATGACCAGAGGGAACTGGATGAGGCCGCCCGCTTTCAGCTCTTCCACCTCGAGGGGGGCGTCGGAAGCACCGAAGTCGACCGTTCCGGCTTTGATCTGCTTGATCCCGCCGCCGGAACCGATCGATTGATAGTTAATCTGAGTGCCGGTCTCCTTCTGGTAGGCGTAGGCCCACTGGGAATAGACCGGGTAAGGGAAGGTTGCCCCCGCCCCATTGATGGTGACCGAAGCCGCCAGGGCCGGAGTCGCCAGCACCAGCCCGGCAAGAGCCGCAGCCAGAGATTTCAGGATAGTCATGCCGTTCCTCATCTTCCGTTTCTCCTTTGTAAGGGGTCGCTATACATTCCAGCGTCCCCCATTATCCGTTTCGCTGTTAGCGCGGCGTTAGGAGTCGATGAGAAGAGTGCAAAATCGCCCTGGCTGACTATTTAATCTGGAATTGTTAGGATTGTATGAGGGTGCGCAAGGCAGGGAGATGGATAACGAAGACACACCCCTGCCCAGGGGTGCTCTGGACGCTCACCCGCCCGCCGTGCGCCTGGGCGATGTGCTTGACAATGGCCAGGCCGAGGCCGGTCCCCCCCTGCTTGCGGCTACGGGCCCGGTCGACCCGGTAGAAGCGCTCGAACAGCCGCGGCAGGTGCTGGCGCTCGATCCCGCACCCCCAATCGCGAACCCGGATGAGGAGTTCGTCGCCAGCGGGCTCTGCCTCCAGCCGGACGCGCCCCCCGGGATCGCTGTACTTGACGGCATTGTCGACCAGATTGATCACCGCCTGCTCCAGCAAAGAGGGATCG
Source organism: Desulfuromonadales bacterium (assembly GCA_014860175.1). Taxonomy (GTDB): domain Bacteria; phylum Desulfobacterota; class Desulfuromonadia; order Desulfuromonadales; family JACZKF01; genus JACZKF01. Next base: position 4,172 of record JACZKF010000430.1, read on the forward strand.
ATCCGGGCCTGCAGTCCGGGAGGGGAGTCGACTTCGATCCGGATCTCCTTGGCTGCGGCCTGGATCGCCGTCGCCTGGATGGCCCCGCGCAGGATGGGGTCGAGGGGGGCCAGCTGCAGGGGGATCTCGTTCCCCTCGCCGTACTGCTCGATCCGCGACAGATCGAGGAGATCCTCGACGATGGCGTTGAGACGGTCCGCCTGCCGGATGATGATCGCCAGAAACCGCCGGGCATCCTCGGGGCTCTCCAGCGCCCCGTCCTGCAATGTTTCGACGAACCCCTTGATGGCGGTAATCGGGGTCTTCAGTTCATGGGAGACGTTGGCGACGAAATCGCGGCGGATCGTCTCCAGCCGGCGCAGGCGGGTGACGTCGTTGAGGACGACCAGGGCGCCGATCTCTTTTCCTTCGGCATTGCGCAGCGGCGCCCCGTGCGCCTGCAGGAAGCGCTGCTCCTCCTGCTCGCGCAGCACGATGTCCCCCTCCACCGGCAGCGGGCTGGCCAAGGCACGGGCGACGAAACGCTGCAGGTCGATTTTGCGGATCACCTCCTGGATGTGGCGCCCCTGGACCTGCTGCGGGTCGACCCGCAGCAGGTCGGCGGCCGCCCGGTTGAGGCGCAGAATCCGCTCCTCGGCATCGACCGCCAGCACCCCCTCCACCATGCTGGCGAGCACCGCTTCCTGCTCGTTGCGCTGGAGCAGCACGGTGCGCATGCGGGCGTCCAGTTCGACGGCCATCCGGTTCATCGCCTCGGCCAGGGCGTGGAGCTCCGCCGAGCCGCCGACGGCCAACCGCTGGTCGAAGGCGCCGGCGGCAAAGCGGGCCGCCCCCAGCCGCATCTCCTCCAGCGGCCGGCTGATCCGGCGGGCAATGGCAAGACTGATGAGAGCGGCCAGAATCGCCACCCCGACGCCGCCGAGGACCATCCGCAGGTAAAGCTCCCGCAGGGTGAGATCGATGGCGTCCAGAGGAAGCGCGGCCCGCACGGCGCCGGCGACCGGGCTCGCCACCGGCACCGCGACGTACATCATCTCCTTCTGCAGGGTCCGGCTGAAGCGGATCGAGGTTCCCACCCGGCCGGTCAGAGCAGGGGCGATTTCGGGCCGCCCGGCATGGCTTTCCATGCGGGCCGGGTCTTCCGACGTTTCGCCCACCACTCGGCCGGAGTCGAGAACAATGGTGATCCGGGTCCCGGTCAGCTCGCCGAGCTGTTTACTCAAAGCGTCGAGAGCGGCATCGGTCCCCACCGGAAAGTGTCGCAGCTGTTCCGCCACCAGCCGGGCCCGGGCCTCCAGATCGGCGGCCGTGCGCTCGACGTGGAACTCGCGCAGGGAGCGGGAAGTGAACCAGCTGACCGCCACCAGACAAAGGAGGATGAGCAGGAGAAAGGAGGGGAAGATCTGCCAGACCAGGCGGCGCATGTCAGTCCTTGAAGCGGTAGCCGACGCCCCGCACCGTTTCGATGTAGTGGCCGCAGGGACCGAGCTTTTTGCGCAGGCCGACAATCTGCACGTCGACGGCGCGGTCGGTCACCGCGTAGTCGTCGCCGCGGACGGCATTGACGATCTGGTAGCGGGTGAAAACCCAGCCGGGGCGGCTGGCGAGGAAGTGCAGGACGCGAAACTCGGTGAAGGTAAGCTCGACCGGCTCCCCCTGCACTAGAACCTCGTTGCGCCCGGGGTGAATAGTCAGGTCCTCGAACTGCAGGGGGACCGATGCCTCCGGCTCGGCGTTGCGGGACTGGCGCCGCAGCACCGCCCGGATGCGGGAGAGAAGCACCCGCGGACTGAACGGTTTGGCCAGATAATCATCGGCGCCCAGCTCCAGGCCGGCGATCACATCCGCCTCTTCCCCTTTGGCGGTCACCATGATCACCGGGGTGGCAGCGCTCTGCGGATCGCGCCGCAATGCCTGACAGACCTCCAGCCCATCCATCCCTGGCAGCATCAGATCGAGCAGGATCAGATCCGGATGACTGCCGCGGGCGGCGCTCAACCCCTCTTCGCCGCTGGTGGCGCAGGAGACCCGGTATCCTTCCTTGGAGAGGTTGTAGTGGACCAGGGCGAGAATGTCCTCCTCGTCCTCGATGATCAGGATGTGCTCTTTAGTCATGGAGAATTCCTCCTGTAGCGGCATTTTCGCAAAACAGGAGGGAAATTACTACGATTCTGTTAGTTTTTGATGAGAAGGAGAGCGGGCGAAGAATTTTGTACCGAGGAGGCTTTTCAGGACAGGAGCGGGTGACCCGCCCCCCAGACAACGGCCGCACCGATGCCGCTTCCCAGCAGTGCGCCGACGATGACGTCGGTCGGATAGTGGCAACCGAGGTAGACGCGGGAGAAGCCGATGATGGCGCCGGCTGGCAGGAGCCAGATGCCGGTGCCGGGGATAAGCAGAGCAAAAACGGTGGCAGCAGCGAAGGCGGTCATGGTGTGTCCGGAGGGGAAGGAGAACCGGTCGGGCGGGGCGAGCAGGCAGGGGAGGTCGAGCCAGGCCTCAAAGGGGCGCGGCCGACCGGCCACTTTTTTGATTGCCTTGAACAAAGTGACCGAGAGGGCAATGGCGATGGCGGCGGCGGCAACCGCCCTGCGTGTGTCGGGGGTGCCGAAAGCGAGAAAACCGGCTCCGACCGCATACCAGAGAGGTCCGTCGCCCAACCGGGTGGCACCCAGGAAGAAGAGGTTCAGGAACGGGTAGTGGCGCAGTTCACACAGCCACTGCATAAAATAGACCTCGCGCGTGGTGATGTGCAAAGTGCAGAAAGCGGACAGCTGGTGCAGTGTACCGGATCTGGCCATAGGGTAATCTCCCGGATGAGGCTAATCGCCAGTTTTCGCCAGGAGAGTAACCGGGACGGGTTAGGGGGGTGTTATCTTCGGGTTATTTTTTCCCGTGCGGTGTCCTGCCGCCACCTGGCAATAACTCTTTCGCACGCTTTCCAGGATTGAGGACCAGCTCTGGTCTTCAGCCCAGGCGCGGGCCGCTTCTCCCATCTGACGCCGCTTTTCGCCCGTTGTCAGCAGCTGGTCGATCGCCACGGCGAAGCGCCCTGCCGCTATCTCCCCGACCAGCATCCCGGTTCTGCCGTCCATGATGACATCCTGCGGACCCGGCACCCGGAAGCCGACCGCCGGTAGGCCGGAGGCCATCGCCTCGGCCACGACGTTGCCAAAGGTTTCGGTCAGGCTGGGAAAGACAAACAGGTCGGCTGAAGCGTAAAGCCGCGCCAACTCCTCTCCCTGGCGGTACCCGGTAAACAGTACCCGGTCGTCCTTCAACCGCTCCAGCCTGGCCCGTAGCGGTCCGTCGCCGGTGAGCAGCAGGCGACGGTTCTCCCCCGGCACCTGCCGCCAGGCGGCGAGAAGCAGTTCCAGGTTCTTTTCCTTCGCCAAGCGGCCGACATAGAGAGCCACCGGGTCGCCCGGGCCTGCCCCCCAGCTTCGCCGCAGCTCGAGGTCGCGCTTGCCCGGATGGAAGCGTTCGCAATCAATGCCGCGCCCCCAGAGCTGCAGATTGCGGAAGCCCTTTACCTCCAGGCGACAACAGATGGAGGGGGTGGGGCAGAAGGTCAGGGCGGTGGCGTTGTGGATCCGTCGTAGATAGCGCCAGGCAAGCCCTTCAAGCCAACCGAAGCCGTACAGGCGCAGGTAGTCGGAGAAATTCGAATGGTAGGAGCTGACCACCGGTAGGCCCAGCGACACCGCTGCCTTCAGGGCGGCCAGGCCCAAAGGCCCCTCGGTGGCGATGTGCACCAGATCGGGGTTGAAGTCGGAGAGTTCCTGCCGGAGGCGTTGCGGCGACGCAAGAGGAAGAACCACCTCGCGGTAAAAGGGGAGAGCAACGGCGCGAAAGCAGACGGCGCTTACCCCCGGAGGATAAGAGAGTCCCGCCGCATGGTAGCGCGGAATCAGCAGTTGCACCTGGTCCCCCTGCGCCGCCAGGTGACCGACCAGAGCTTCCAGTGTGCGGGAGACCCCGTTTACCTGCGGCACATAGGTTTCACTGACAAGGGCGATACGCATCAGTCGGCCGCTGCCCGCCACTCGGGCAAAACGAGCTGGAAGCAGGCGCCGACGGTCGCCACCTTCGCCTCCAGGCTCCCCCCCATCGCCTCGACCAGACTGCGTCCGATGTAGAGGCCGAGGCCGGTACCTTTGGCCGCCGCAGAGGCACGCCCGCGACGGAACTTTTCAAAGACGTCTTCAAACTCCTGCGGATCGAGGCCGGGACCGGAATCGGTGACCTCCAGAGCGATCCGTCCGCCTTCTGACCGGCTCTCAATACGGATCCGGGCTGCCGCACCGGAATACTTCACTGCATTGTCGAGCAGGAGAGAGAGAACCAGACGCAGCGCCGCCCGATGGGCAATGGCCACCCCGGTCACGGCCACCTCCAGGACTCCGCCGGTGACCGCAACAGCCGGCCGGAAAAGCTCTGCCACACTGGACGCCGTTTCCGCCAGCTCGACCGACCCCAGCGGAAGGTTGAGCCGGCCGGCCCGCAGGTTGCCAACGAGGAGGAACTCCTCGGCCAAGGTGTTCAAATACTCGGCACTGCGACCGATAGCCTCGGCATACGCACGGGAAGTGCCGTCAGGAAGATGATCTTGCTGCCGGGCAAGACGTCTGGAAAAGCCGCCGACGATCACCATCTGGTTGCGCATCTCGTGAAACAGCATCCCCTGGATATCGGCCTGCAGTTCCATGCCGGCCCGCAGAGAGTTCACCTCCGCCTCCAGACCGGCAAGCTTTCTCCCCCTGGCGACCAGGATCTGGACCTTGAGCAGCACCTCCTGCATGACGTAGGGCTTGGGGAGATAGGCATCCGCCCCCAATTGCAGCCCTTTGAGCCGGGAGTCGAGGGCGCCGAGGGCGGTCATCATCAGGATCGGGGTGACGGCGAGCCCCGGGTCGGGATGGCTGCGTACCATTTTGCAGACCTCCCAGCCGTCAATGTCCGGCAGCAGAATGTCCAGGAGAATCAGGTCGGGGCGTTGACTGGCAATCAGCCGACAGGCGGCCAGACCGCTAGGAGCGCAGTAGACACGGTAGCCACGCTTGCGCAGGTTGTACTCGAGCAGTTCGGCGAGTTCGGCCTCGTCCTCGACGATCAGCACGGTCCCCTGGCAAGGGTCGGTCCGGCAGAATTCGATGGGAGCGGGGGCCTGGGCAGGAAGCGGGACCATCTCTGGATTTTTCATTTCACCCTCCAGGAGTTCGTGTACGCCGATGCAACGGCGTCAAGCCGGGGACATGATGGGACACTCCGATTACGCTACGGTTACGATTCGCCTTGTTATTCGTTAGCAAAAAGCGACCGAGGCCTGCACTGATAGCCACGAGCGATCCAAATCTCACGCCGCGACGGGCTGATCCTGGTAGCTATTCCTGCTCCCGCACTTTTTTTTCCAGACGCCGGGCGGCTTTGAGGATGCAGCGGTAGTTGAAGTAACCGATCACGCCCAGGCCGAGCAGCAGGAGAATAAAAAACATCAGGGTCATGCCAAACCTCCCGGGGCCTTTACCCTAAGAGCGAGCGGCTGCGAAACAGGCATTGGCCCCTTCATTTTGCCAGCTCCACAATAATGGCCTGCCAACCCGGCACACCTTGCGCTTCAAACCGCAGGGAAAGCCGATCCTCGGCACCCCTCCGATCTCTCAGTACTGAGGGCGCCGAATCTTTCACTGCAGGAAAAAGAGTGCCGCCGCAATGTTGATCGGCAATGTGGAATCGATCAGATTTCGGTGAGGAAATGAGCCCGCAGAAGGGGGCAGAACGGCGACGGAGGAGGGGTGGGTATTTTCCCGACCGTCAAAGTCCGTCGCAGAGCGCTTTTCGGTCGGGAGAGAAGCGGATGGCCAAAATCCGCATAATCATCAGAGAGAAGACCAGGGCAATCAGCAGGAGAATTCTGTTCTCCTCGACATCACGGTGCCAGAAAGCCAAGGTTTCCGTGAGAACGGCCACCAGAACCGTGTCGATGATATGGGTCACCTTCACCCGCCCCTCGATGAAATAGAACATGGCGGTCCTGTACACCTCGACCAGGGCCAGGACGCCAAGCGCGTCGATCAGGATCGACTTGAGGCCATGGTCCGTGTTTTTGGTCAGCAAAATACCTTTCATGGCCTGAAAGACATCCATGAAGGTCATGACGATTCCGGCAAGAACCCCTCCCAGAATGACAACGATCAGGAAACATAGGAGAAAACGGATACTCTGGTCGAAAATGTTGCCGGTCATTTCTCTGCCTGGCAGATGGAACTGCATCTTTTTCGCTCCTTGTCGTTCAGGGTCAAGGTCAAGGCCAAAGGAAAAAGGGCCGACCCCGTGACGGAATCGGCCCATAGGATGGCAGAGGCACAAAGGATCAGAAGATCACCTGGGCCTGCAGGCGGACGATGTTGTCGTCCTTGCCGGCGACCAGGTCGTCCTTGTGCCGGGTGTAGTCGGCGTTCACCTTGGCGTTGTGCTTTTTGAAGTAGTAGCTGGCGCCGACCTGGACTTCATCCTGCTCGAAGGATTTCAGGGCGCCGGTGTCGGTCGACTCGATAGCGGAATAACGCAGCGCCAGCTCCAGCGTCTCCGGGATGATCTGGTAACCGAGCTGCAGGTAGTAGCCGTCGGCATCATATTCCTGGCCGACCTGGGGATCGACGTTGGCGAAGTAGTACTCGCCGGCAGCCGAAAGTCCAAGGTACTTGAAATGGACGTTGGCGGTGGCGGTCCACCAGTCGAGTTCGTCACCAAAGGTGGTGGCGGCAAGGTTCACCACCCGGGTAGTCAGGCGGCTGTTGACGCTCTCCCCCTGCTGCATGGTCTGCCGGGCGTAGGAGGCGCCGATGTTGAGCAGTGGCTTCTTCTCATTGAAGGAGGGTTCGTCCATGGCAAATTTGCCCAGGGGATTGATATCGACACGGGCGGCGAACAGATGCTCGTCATTGCTGTTGCTGCGGTTTTCGCCATTGCCGTTGAACACCCCGGCCATGTACTCGACCAGGGAATCGGCCACCGACCCGGTCACCATCAGGCCCCGGTCGCGGCCGAGGTTGAAGGTTTCATCCGCCAGGGAGCGGTCGACGAACATCTGGCTCCCGGATGAGGTGAGCTGCTGGCGGCTGGTCGGAGCCTTGAACTGGCCGACCTGAAGGGAGAACGGTTCGGCGAACCGGTAGCCGATGACGGCGTCCTTCAGGGTCGCCCCGCCGCTGCCGCCGAAGTCGTGCTGCCAGGCATAGAAGAGCTCTTTGCGCAGGAGATTGCCGCGCATGGTGACCCGCATGCGCTGGATGTTGAAGTCGCTGGTCTCCTCCGCCCCGTCGGCGTCGACATCGGTATAGGTGTAGCGGGCCTGCAGACGGCCGCCGATATGGGCGGTCGTCTTGCCGTCGCGGCTCTCCAGGGTGATGCCGCGACCCAGGCGATAGTAGGCGAGATCGTTCTTCTTGACTGCCTCCTTGTAGTCTTCTTCGGTGATGATCCCTTTTTCCTTCAGAATCTCTTCCAGGCTCTTGGCCTCCCCAATCCCGCACAGCCCGACAACGGTCAAGGCGGCCAGGGCGATCGAAACAACGGGTCTCATGCTTGTGAATCCTCCTGATTAATAATGTGAGTATCTGACCGTGAATTTTGCGGTGACGCCGAAACAATCTTCTTGTCCTACCTCCTTTCCGTCCTTTGATGCCTCCAACTCTCATTTTCATGGCGGCACCTTTTTTCAACGGGGAGATAGTCTGGCGATCATGTTGGAATCCCTTTAAATCGTCATAAGAAATTGGTTAGGACGGCTCTCCTGCCTGCTCACAAAAAACACATCAAATCAACACGTCTGCCTAAATGAGCCATGGGAATTATTGCGGCACGTGCCGGAAGGAGAGAGCAGAGATGGAAGTCGCCTTGCAAACCGCCGCCGGCGGGACTGCGCTGCACGGTCCGGCAGTTCGCCCGTCCGGAGAACTATCGGCACCCGTCCTTCAACGATCTGACAGGGAGAAAAAGCCATGAAATGTCCCGTCTGCAAAAGCCACGAGCACCGCTCTTCCCCCCTGCGCTCGGGAGGATTCACCGCCCTGCTGGTGGAATGCCGGATCTGCGGCACCCTCTGGTCGGCCAACCGCGGTCGGATCGAGGTGGTAAAGGATGCCCTGGAGAAATCTTTTCTGGAAGGGATAACGGAGTGCGTGGAAGGGAGTGACTACGGCCTGGTGGCCTGGCCCGACGAGCGCCGGTACCGAAGACGGAGACCGGCCCGAAAACGAAGAACTTTAATCAATTTCATCGAAAGGAATTCGCAATGCGAACAGAACCCGTTATATCCTCCGGCCAGCAGCCGGAGAACGGTCCCGAGGCCGACCGCTGCCCCTTCTACCGCCCCCAGACCGACAGCTGCCAGGCGGCGATTCCCGGCCTGCGGATCGAGTGGCGGCGTCAAACCCGCTGCTCCAGCGAAGATCACGACGACTGTACCGCCTTCCTTGCCAAAATTCTGCGCAGCAGCCGCCCCAAAGCCCGTCTCGAACCCTGGCCTCTCGGCCAGAAGTAGTTTTGACTACTTCTCCACCCGCCGGTGCTGCCCCATGGTCCACTTGCGGGCCCGGCGGATGAAATCCCGAACCTCCTCGTCGCTGCGGAACGGCGCTCCTTCCCCCTTGTCGTAATGGACCATCTCCTGGCGCTCGCGGATGAATTTGCCGCTCTCGCCGATGGCCGGATAGCCGAGGGCGAGCAGGTCGTAGATCTCGAGCTGCGGCGGGATCCCGAGCAATCCTTTGATCCGGGTGTGGGCGTAGGCGGTCTGGACGGCGGAGACCCATTGCGAGGCGAGGCCGAGGGTGGTGGCCGCCAGGTGCATGTAGACGAAGGCATGGGCCAGCCCCGAGGTGTGGATCATCTGCTGGCGGTGGGTCTCGTAGCGGACCCCCATCGGCAGCCCGGCCTGAGTGCGCGGGTCGCCGAACAGCAGGATGTAGACCGGCGCCTGGGTGAAATCGCCCCCCAGGTCGGTCATCCCGGCGACGCTCCACGGCTCCCCCTGCCACGGCTCGCGGTTTTTTTCCATCTCCTTCAGCTGGGAGAAGTAGACCTGCAGAATCTCGGCGATCTGCCGGCGCAGCTCCCCCTTTTTCACCACCACGAACTCCCACGGCTGCATGTTGAAGCCGGAGGGGGCCCAGCGAGCCACTTCGATGATCTGGTCGATACAGGCATCGGGCACCGGATCGGATTTGAACCGCCGGATGCTGCGCCTTTTCTTTACCAACTCCAGGAGCTGATCGTAATTTGCGGTCATTTTCCCTCCTGCCAAAGACGGCGAATGGTCGATTCAAGTCGGACGGCGGTTCAGGTTATCGCTGCCAAAACCGATCGGTCAACAGCTAATTTAATCTCAAATATGGGGGGCAGATGCGGCGGGAAGAGCGGCGCGGTTTTTTGGATTGAAGAGGAACCAGCCCTACCGATCGGCAAGGCTGGTTCAAGGGGTCGTTCTACAGGAATTCGCCGCCGGCACACTCGTCGACCCGCGGCGGTCTCAGTCGACGGTTTTCGGTCGGATGCGGGTTGATCGGCGTCGTTACCTCTTCCTGCTCCATCGCCGTCTCGTCAAAAATGAAATTTCGGCTCCATCGCTCTCGGATCTCCTGCTCGTACATCGGGTTCTCCTTTCCTTGAGGAGCTACCCTGGCCGCCGCCTCTCTCAACGACCGACCGGGTGACTCCTGAGCATGGGCGTCAGGCTCGCGCCCTGGTACGCCGCGGGTCTTCCAAGCCGTCCAGATCAGGAAAAGAGCATCAAAAGTGAATGCAGGCTACCCGATGCGGGAAAAGAATGATTTGATCTGGGTCAAGAAAATTTGCATTTTCTCATTCCGCTCCCGTAAAGGGGACCGATTGATCCGGAGCCGAAATGGTCTATTGTGGAGGGGAATCCGTCCCGTGATCGTTTCCTTGCAGGGGAATGGCGGCACACCCCGCCTGCAGGGGAAGACAGCAGCTAAAAGGAGGAGGAGCAATGGAAGGACAGGTGAAATGGTTCAACGATAATCTCGGCTACGGCTTCATCCGCCCCGACGGCGGCGGCGACGACGTCTACGTGCACTTTTCGCAGATCGAAGGGGAGCACAAGTCGCTGTCGGAAGGGGAGCCGGTCGCTTTCGAGCTGACTCCGGGGGAAAAGGGGCCGCAGGCGGCCCACGTCCGCAAATTCTCGGCACTGCAGCATTGAGCCGCGATCCGCCGGCGCTCACCTGTCGGGGCAGCGGGGGCAGGCCTGGACCTCGTTGAAAGGAGTTACTTACGGGTCCCGAAGATCTTCCGATCGAGAGAGAACCGGCCCGGCCCCATGGCCAGCAGCAGCAAGGCGATACAGAAGAAAATGATCGCCAACTCATAGGCCGGGCCGCCACCCATGGACACGAACGGATCGCCGCGCACGAAGGCATGCACCACGAAGGCGACGGCCATGGTGCAGGCAATCCCCAGGGAGGCCAGCGGCGTCAGCAGGCCGAGAATCCAGGCCAGCCCGCCGCCGAACTCGGAGAGGGCGGCCAAGGCCTGCAGAAATCCGGGGGCAAAGGAGTCGGACCCCATCCAGCCGAAGGGGTTCTGGATCTTCCGCCAGCCGTGAAAAATGAAGGCCAGCCCGGCGACCACCCGCAGCAGCAGCAGGGCCGAGTCGGCCGGGGTCGGATACCGGGGAACGGTAAAGAAGCGCTGGATGCTCATAGCTCTCCTTGGGGTGGGTCGACGCCTGCCGCAGGTCCTCCGACCTCGGAAGAACGACATTTACAATTAAACTATAACATCTCCCCCGCCAGCAGCCTGGCGACCACCTCCCGCACTCCGGCACCGGCGGCACCGGCGGTGACGATGTTCGCCGCCTCTTTTACCGGCGGCAGCGCATTGCCGACGGCCACCGCAACCCGGCAGCGGGCGAGGAGAGGGAGGTCGTTTTCGGCGTCGCCGAAGCCGATGGTTTCGCCGGTTGTCAGGCCCAGCGCCGCCAGGGCCTTTTCCACGCCGGCCCCCTTGTCGACCCCGGCCGGCAGCACCATGAGTGCATCGCGATTGAGGCTGAGTTCCATCTCCAAACCGAGCTCGGCGAGAGTCTGGCGGACAACTGCGAGGTGCGGCCGCAGGGTAGCGACGATCACCCTGCCGACGGAGAGCGGTTCGACCCCGCGGCGGCGCAGCGCCGCCGGCAAGGTCGGCGGCAGGGGCGCAGCGAGTTCCCGGATGCTGTCGGAGGCCGGCAGGTGCAGCAGGGCACCGTTCTCGGCGACCACGCCATCGAAGAGCGGCAGCCGCGGGCAGACGCTTCGCAGGTCATCGAGCTGCCGACCGGTGACCAGCAGCAGCTTCCAGCCAGCCGCGCGCAGCCGCTCCAGGGCGGCGGCGGTCGCCTCTTCCAGCACCCCGTGGTCCGCCAGAGTCCCGTCGTAATCGGCGGCCAAAACCCGCAGTCTCGGCGGCGTCATCGGGGAGTCAAAAGTCGCGAGCGGACCCAGCGCACCAGGTCGGCCGCCGACAGAGCCCCGCTTTGCCGGGCCACTTCCCGCCCCTTTTGAAGCAGGACGACTGTCGGCAAACCCTCGATCCGGTACTGGCTGGCCAGATGCTGTTCGGCCTCGGTATCGACGGTGACCAGGCGAACCTGGGGCTCCAGAAGGGAAGACGCCTGAGCGAAGGCAGGGGCCATCTTCTGGCAGTAGCCGCACCACGGGGCCCAGAACTCGACCAGGAGGGGAATGGCG
>JACZKF010000431.1 GCA_014860175.1 Desulfuromonadales bacterium
TAATAGATCAAAAAAACGCTGCCGCAGAAGCTTCTGCGGCAGCGTTTTTTTGATCTATTAAATCGGTCCATGGTTGTCATTTTCATTCCATAACGCTGATTTTGGAGACCCAAACATGTTAAAACTGGACTGGATCACGGAGGTCAAAGGAAAGGATCGAACCCTGACGGGGTTCTGGGCGGTTGGTTATTCCTGCGCGGCCATCTTCATGGCTATCTGGTATATGTATACCTCCGGTTTCGGCGTGGTCTCGACGGAAACCAACCGGGGATTCTATCTCATGTTCACCTCGATCCTGGTCTATCTGCTCTTTCCGGCATCGCGCCGGGCACCCAAGGACCGGCCGAGCGCCTACGACATCCTTTGCGTCATCCTGGTCACGGTTTCCATCGGATACTGGATCGATCAATACATGCCCTACGCCATATCCCGGGTCAGCAACCCCAGCATCTGGGATCTGACCATGGGGGTGATCGCCATTGTCATGATCCTCGAAACCGCCCGCCGGGCCCTGGGGATCGTGATGGTCATCCTAGCCGTCGTCTTTGTCACCCAGATCTATTACGGCCCCTATCTACCGGGAAAACTCAGCCATGCCGGGATGGACTGGACCCGGATCATCGAATTCACCTTCTCCACCCAGGAGGCCATGTTCGGGGTCGTCACCGCCACCTTCGCCACCTTCGTCTTCCCCTTCATGATCTTCGGCGCCTTCCTGGAAAAAAGCGGCGCCGGGCAGTTCTTCATGGACCTGGGCAAGGCTCTGACCGGCCGCTGGCGCGGCGGGCCGGCCAAGATCGCCGTTGTCACCTCGGCCCTCTTTGGTTCCATCTCCGGATCCTCGGTGGCCAATGTGGTCTCCACCGGCACCTTTACCATTCCGATGATGAAACGAACCGGATTCCGGCCGAAAGTGGCCGGGGCGATCGAAGCCATCGCCTCCACCGGCGGGCAGTTCACCCCGCCGGTCATGGGTGCCGGCGTTTTTATCCTGGCCTCCCTGATCGAAATGGATTACCTGAAGATTGCCATTATCAACGTCATTCCGGCGGCGATCTATTTTATCTTCATCCTCTACATGGTCGATCTGGAGGCGCTGCGCGCCGGCCTGAAAGGTCTGCCCGAGCAGGAGATCCCGAAAGTGGGGAAGGTCCTCAAGGAGGGATGGCATTTTGTCCTGCCGATTGCGATCGTGCTGGGGCTTCTTTTTTACGGCTTTTCTCCCGAGGTCGGCGCCTTCTGGGGGACCCTCTCGGCCCTCTTCCTCTCCTGGCGGCGCAAGGAAACACGGATGAAAATCGGCGATATCCTGCAGGCCTGTCGTTCCGGTGCTTCGTCCAACAATTCGGCTGGTTCGGCCATCGGTGCACTGGGTGTCATCATCGGCGGCATCGTCCTGTCCGGATTGGGCTTGAAGTTCTCGGCCCTGCTGGTCGAGGCCGCCGGGGGCAGCCTGCTGATGTGCGTCATCATGGTCATGATCATCTCGATCATCATCGGCATGGGCAGCAGCACGACGGGCTCCTACATCATCCTTTCGGTCGTGGCCGCGCCGGCGCTCATCCAGCTCAAGGTGCCGCCCGTCGCCGCCCACCTGTTGGTGTTTTACGCGGCCTGCCTCTCCAACATCACCCCGCCGGTTTGCGTGTCCGCCTTTGCGGCGGCGGCGCTGGCCGGGGCGGATCCGATCGAAACAGGTTTCACCGCCTTGAAATACGGAGCGGTGCTGATTTTCCTGCCCTTCGCCTTCGTCTATCTGCCGGGCGTGCTGCTCATGGGATCCGTCTTGGAGGTGACCTACACCACCGCCGTCCTGTTGATCGGCTTTCTGGCGCTGGCCATGGCGCTGCAGGGCTCCGATTTTCTCATTCCGGAGATCAGCCTTCCGCGCCGGCTCATCTTCGCGGCCGTTGCGATGGTTCTGTTGATGCCCACGGGGAAATGGGCCAACATCCTCTCGGTGGCGGTCCTGGCGGCAGCATGGGTTCCCGGTCTGATGA
>JACZKF010000432.1 GCA_014860175.1 Desulfuromonadales bacterium
GGCAACTGGCCCGGTATGTCGAGCGGGAGCGGATCGAGCTGGTGCAGGCTGTTTTCCCCGACGCCGTCCTTCTGGCAGCGCTGTTGCGGGGGGTGACGCCGGTGCGGCTGATCGGCTCGTTTCGCGACCTGGGGTTCTGGCGCGACCGCGCCAGCAATCTGAAGATGCGCCTGAGCGTGCCGCTGTTCAGCGGTTTCATCGCCAACTCCCGAGCGGTGCGCGAGCATCATGCGCGACTCGAAAGGATCGCCCCGGAGCGGATCGAAGTCATCTACAACGGTCTCGATTTCAGCCGGATCCCCCCTTCGGTTGAGCGGGGCGGTGCCCCGATAGTCGGCATCGTCGGCAACTACAACCGGCCGGTGAAGCGGCTGGACGATTTCGTCGAAGCGGCCCGGCTGCTTCTCGATCGGCGACCTGAGGTCCGCTTCCAGGTGGTCGGTGACGGTGGTCTGATGCCAGAGCTGAAGCGGCGCGCCCAATGCCTCGGCCTCGGCGACGCCATCGAGTTCACCGGCCGGGTCGATAACCCCCTCGATTTCGTGCGGCGCTTCAGCGTCGGGGTGATCACCTCCGAATCGGAGGGGTTGTGCAATGCCATTCTCGAATATCTGGCCTGCGCCGTGCCGGTGGTCGCCACCGCCACGGGCGGCAATGACGAACTGGTCACCGAAGGGACGACCGGACACCTGGTGCCAGTGGGGGATGTTCAAGCCTTGGCCGGACGTATCGGCGACCTGCTGGCCGAGCCGGCGCACCGGCTGCAGATGGCGAACCGGGGACAAGCCGAGGTGGTCGAGCGCTTCGGCCTGGACCGGATGGTGCGCCAGCACCACGACTACTACCAGAGAATCTTGCGCCGCCCGGCGCGCCTGAAACTGGCGCGGGCGGAGAAAGGATAAACCGATGCAGCCTGCCGCCGCCGCCATGCCCGGTACCGGCCCTGAACTGGACCGGCTTGCCAGCAAGCCCCTCGACTTTCCGGCCGCCAGCCGGATCGGCGTCTTCCTGTTCTGCATTTACGTGGTCATCTGGTATCTGCAGATGGGAAACCGCATCGCTTTTCTCGGGGCGATCCGGTTCGAGTTCATCTTCGCCGTGATCCTCTCCCTGCTGGCCCTGATCGCCACCAGCAAGGAGCGCCTGGGCTCCCCCCTGTACGGCTATATCCTCCTCCTCTTTCTGGCCATGGCGGTGCAGTTGCCGTTTTCGCACGCCCCCGGCATCTCCTGGACCATTTTCCTCGACCGGGTGGTGAAATTTGCCTTCATGGGGGCTTTCATTGTCATGTTCGTGCGCAGCCCCTCGGCCTTGACCCTGTTTCTCGGCGCCTTTCTCCTCGCCTGCATGAAAATGGGGCAGGAGGGGCTTTTCGGCAAGCTCACCGGCAGCATGATGTGGCAGAACCAGGGGACCATGCGCCTGCACGGCAGCACCGCCCTCTACCGGCATCCGAACTCCTTCTCCGGCATGGCGCTGGGAACGCTCCCTTTCGTTCTCGCCCTCTGGCCGATCGCCAATCGCACCGTGCGCATCCTGCTGTTCATCCTGTTTGTCCTCTCCCTTAACATCATCATTTTCACCGGGTCGCGCACCGGCTATGTCGGTTTCACCATCCTGCTGCTCTACGCCTTCTGGAAAAGCGCGAACAAGATGCGGTATCTGCTAATCGGCGCGGCGGCGGTGCTCCTGGCGCTGCCGATGGTCCCCCACGAATACTTTGAGCGCTTCGAATCGATCTTCACCCAGCAGGAGAAAGAGGGGCAGTCCGCCGAGACCCGGATTCAGATTCTGAAGGACGGAGTGGCCGTGCTCGCGAAGAATCCTTTGGGGGTCGGCTTGGCCGCCTTCCCCCAGGTGCGGATGGAGACTTTCGGCCGATTCCAGGACAGCCATAACCTGTACCTGCAGGTGGCCCTCGATCTGGGAATCCAGGGGTTGATTATCTTCCTGCTCCTGCTTTACCGGGCGATCCGGCTGCTCAAATCGGTATCCGCCGATCTGGGAGGGCAGATTGCCAGGGTCGGCGCACTGGTCGATAATCGATCGCCGCCGAAGAAAGACGAACCGATCCGGCGCCACCTCGACAACTTGCTGCTGATGCGGGCGACCGCCGATGCGGTGATGCTGTTTCTGGTGGTGCGGCTGGCGCTCGGGCTGTTCGGCCACGATCTGTACGAAATCTACTGGTGGTTTGCCCTGGGGTTGATCATCGCTCTGGCCAACATGAACAAGACCGCCTCCCAGCAGACCGCCAGGCTGGTCGGCTCATGAGCGGCTCGGCGGCAGGCGCGGCCAAAGTCACGGCGTCCCGCTCCGGGGTGCTATGGGTCGCCTGGGAACGGCATCGGCGCACCCTCGAGCTGTGCCGTTATCTCGGCCTCGAACCGGCCATCTTCACCAGTACGCTGCCACGCTGGTGCAAACATCCCTGGTTCATCGGCCGAACCGTTGGCCTGTTGCTGCAGCAGCGCCCCCGAACCGTGATCGTGCAGAATCCGTCGGTGGTGCTGACCGCCCTGGCCTGTCTGCTGCGGCCGCTCTTGCGTTACCGTCTGGTGGTCGACGCGCACAATGCCGGCGTTCTCCCCGATCACCCGCTGCTCACCCGTGTCCCTTCTTTCTACCGTTTCCTCCAGCGGCGGGCGGATTTGACCGTGGTCACCAATGACGCCCTGGCGGCAAGAATTCGTGCCAACGGCGGCTCCCCCCTGCAGCTTCCCGACCGCCTGCCGCAGCCGCCGCGGGTCGACCCGCCAACGCTCAAAGGGGAGCGCAATCTGGTCTTTATCTGCACCTTTGGCGGCGACGAACCGTACCGGGAGGTCCTGGCGGCGGCCCGGCAGTTCGACCCGGGGATCCATCTTTACGTCACCGGTAATTTCCACAAACTTCCCCCCTCCGAACGGGAGGCCATTCCACCGCAGGTTACGTTGACCGGTTATCTCCCCGAGCAACAGTATTGGGAGCTGCTCGCGGCCGCCGACCTGGTGCTGGATTTCACCTACCGGGACGACTGCCTGGTCTGCGGCGCCTACGAGGCGGTGGCGGTGGGGACCCCCTTGCTGCTCTCCGATACCCGGGCTCTGCGCACCTATTTTTGCCAAGGGGCCATTTTTACCGACCACCGGCCGCAGTCGATCGTTCAAAACACCCGGCTCGCTCTCGACCGCCTGCCCCAGTTGCGGCGGCAGGTCGCCCTCCTGAAGGAGGAGTTGGCCCTGACCTGGGAGCTGGAGGGGATGAAACTGCGCACCTTTGTTGAGGAGAACCGATGAAACGCTCCTGCCGGCTGCTGTTATCCCTCTGCTTTTTTCTAACCGGCTGCGCGACGGCCCAGGCGGGGCCGAAAATCATCGGCCTGGCCGGCGATCTCTCGGCCGGAGGATCGGTAATGGTTCTGGGTCAGGGTTTTGGCGGTCACAGTTTGCGCACCGAATGGCTCGGCGGACCCGACGGGCCGATCGAGACGACTTCGACCGGCTCGTTCTTTGAGCGCGACGGGTGGTCGGTGGTCCCTTTCCCGGATAAGTTTCGGCCGGTCATCTCACGGGAAAACGCCTACAGCGGGAAGCAGGCGATCCTCTTCGACAGCGTTCGCACCGGCGATGGCCGGACAGGTCTTGCCTACGATTCGGGGGGGGCGGTGACCTTCGGCTATGCGAGCTGGATGGCCTACATCGACACCGGTGGTGCCGAGGGCCAATGGAAGATGTTTCGCCTCAACTGGGAATGCAACGTGAAGGATACCTGGCCGGAGCTGGTCATGTTCAACTGGTTCGGCCAGGTCGATACTTTGAACGTGCGCCGGGAGAAGGAAGATCGGGCGCTGCGCTTTTACCCTTCGGGATACCCGGAGGCAGGGGAGTGGGTCCGTCTGGAGCTTTTGCTGCAGCCTTCCAGCGCCCCCGGAAAAGCCGATGGGTCGGTCGAGCTGTGGGTCCATCGCCCTGGCAAGGAGATCCGCCAGCTCCTCAGCCGCCGGGGGATCGAGACCTATCTGCCGGGGGAAGAGCGGCGATGGCGCTATTTTGTGTTTCAGAATTATCTGGGGAACGGCCTGGCCGGCCACGGTCGGGTCTGGATCGACGATCTCCTGATCCAGGATACGCCGGCCCGGGTGGAAATCGGCAATGCTCCCCGCTGGTCACAGTGCCGCCAGCGGGAGGTCCAGTCGCCGCGCAGCTGGCAGGATGAGCGGATCGTCTTTTCCTTTAACCCGGGACGGCTGGCTGGAGACGAACCCCTCTACCTCTATGTTGTCGATGGCCAGGGGCGGGTGAATGAACACGGCTTTGCCATCGGGCACCGGCGGGTCCTCGCGGAGCTGGACCCACTGAAGTGAAAGGGGGAGCCTGTATCGGGCTCCCCCTTTGATATCAAGCCTGCAATGCGGGCCTTACTTCATGGCGAGTTTCAGGTTCTTCGGCGCGAGCGGTTTTTTAGTCACCGGCTCGGCTGGAGCCGGCGGCTCGGTCGGGGCCGGGGCCGGGGCCGGAGCCGGAGCCGGAGCGGGCTCGGTCGGAGCGGGAGCCGGAGCCGGAGCGGTCGGAGCGGGAGCGGGAGCCGGCTCGGTCGGAGCCGTAACCGCACCACTGGTGCCGAGCACCACCGGAGTTCCCTGCTCGTTGACGCTGCCGTTGGCATCGACCACATACAGATAGACTTTCTGCCCGGCCTTGAAAGCCCCCTGGTTCAGGGCAAAGGTAATGAAGCCGTCGTTCCAGGCAGTCGGGTACTGGACCTCCCTCTGGGTACAGGCCGACCAGGTTGCGGCGTTGCCGAGTTCCAGACGGGCCTTGGTATTTTGGACATAGACGTCATCCATCCAGACCCGGCTGCTCCCCCCCGGACCATTCCCCTGATAGTTCTGGAAGATGTAGTGACGCCAGCGGTTGGTCTCGCCCGAACCGTAGGTCATGGCGTTGGTGACATTGAGGACGCGCTGGATCGATTTGCCGGGGCGATGCACCCAGATTTCGACATTCCCGTCGCTGCGACCGGCGGCCGATGACGGCTTCAGGAACATTTCCATCCGCACCCACTCCCCGCTTTCCGGATAGCCGCTCGGGTAGTAACGATCCCGATCGGCGACCGTCCGGCGCAGCAGCACCTGATCCGGTCCCCCGAACCAGTTGAAGACCGTCATCTCCGGCCCGGTATCGACCACATTGCGCTCCCAGTTGATGCGGAACATCTTCCACTGGCCGGTGGCCCCGCCGGTCTCGATGCGCGCCATCCAGCTGGCGTAGCCGTTAGTGAGCGCCGCCCCGGGATCATAGGCCACCCCGATCCGCCCATCGCCAAACCGCACGCTGTCGAAAATGATCGATTTGGAGCCGCTGTAGGCGCGGGTGGTGTCGTAGGTCGGGAAGAAATTCTCGGTCGGCAGGATCGACCAGCCGGACTTGGCAAATTTCGCTCCTGCATTGGCCGACTCGATATGCCCGCTGCGGCCGCCGAGCCATTCGATTTTCATCGGATGGCTGCCGAAACCGGAGCCGGAAACGGAAACCGAACTGTCATCACTAAACTGACCACCAACACTGTTGACCTTGGGAGCCGCCTGGGCGGTGCTCCACAGCAGCAGGAAACAAAGACACAATCCAAGTTTTTTCATTTAGGTGAATCTCCTTCTGAAATGTATGGGAAGGGCCCGGCTGGGCCTCAGAGTTGGCCGGTGGTGAAGCTGCCGACGGCGCTTTCGCGCTCATTTCCCTGGGCGTCAATGGCCACGATTTTCCAGAAATATTGCGTGCCGGGCTGCAGCTCCTCGGCGGTGTAACTGCTCTGGGCAAGACCAGAGACCACCGTGGTCCCGTTCGCCGGCGGATTGTCCACCGGCGCGACGGCCGGAGCCGAGTCACTGCCGCCGCCACCGCCGCCGCAACCGGCGACCAGCACGGCGAAGGTCAGGCACAGGGTCATGGCCGCGAGTTGCTTGCGGCGACCGACCAGAGAAGTGCCGAGCAAGCCGAGAAGGGCGGCGCCAGCAAACAGGGTCTGAGCCTGGGAGGTCTGCTGAGCCAGGGTGCCGACCGGCAGATTGGCGTCAGTCCCCAGGTAAAGGGTGTAGGCCACGTCGGTGCCGGCAGGTGCCTGACTCCAGGAGAAGGTCACTTCAGTAGGGGAGACGGTGTCGTTGACCGCCGGGGAGAAAAGTTCGGGCATCCAGTCGCTGGCGACGATATTGGAAAAAGTGCTTTCGAGCCCGTCGGCATTGTAGGCGGTGACGGCGAAGAAATAGATTTCGCTGTCTTTGAGTCCGGTGAGAGTGACGTTCAGCTGGTCGCCGACATCAATGGGGGAGACACCTTCGGCGGCATCATTGCCATTAAGGGGGAGAGAAGAAGATCCATTATTGTAGTAAATTTTATATCCGACCACGTCTCCTTCGGGATTCGCTTCCCAAGACAAAGTCAGATCTTTTGCAAAACCGGTTCCAGTGAATAAAAAGATTGAAAATACTAAAACAGCCAAACTTAGAAAATTTTTCATTTGTCCTACCTTTGAGTAAATAATTTATTCATTTATACGCGAACTATTTTTCTGACTAAAAAAATTTACTTTAAGTTTATGGCTAGAATCACCTCCCTTAGAGTCTTGTTTTTTTTCGAATTCGAAGCAAATACCTAGCAACTACCGTACCAAGATGGTAATTGCCTGATTTTATTATCAGTGAATAAAATTTTGGAATAGTGCGTTGCAAAATTTAGACAGTGATGAAGCAAAACGTCCATAGTCTGGAACCAGAGGCGTGAATTGCAGAAGGGGCAAATTAGAAATAAAATAGGTAAAAAGCCAACTAGAGCAGGTCGAGTAAGAGCAAGGCGTATGCCATAGGCACAAATAGTTGAAATCAGGATAAGAAATCGGTTTTCCCAAACAGCACGAAGTGTTATCGCCGAGGGTGGTGTCAAAATTTGTTTCGGCTTTCCGGCTCATAAAAAGAGGCCTCTGCCGGAACAGAGGCCTCGAAAAGAGGGGTAGGTGGGGTGGGTTACAGAGGCTGAGCGGTAGCGATGACCGGGCCGGCGGCACCGAGGACCAGGGGGTAGCCCTGTTCGTTGACGTTCCCCGCCGCATCGACCACGTAGAGGTAGACCTGCTGGCCGGCGGCGAAGGTCCCCTGATTCAAGGAGAGAGTGATGGCACTGTCGTCCCAGGCGGCTGGCTTCTGGACCTCTCGCTGGGTGCAGGCCGACCAGGTCGGGGCATTACCGATCTCCACCCGGGCGCGGGTGCCCTGGATGTAGAGGTCGTCCATCCAGACCCGGCTGCGACCGCCCAGGCCATTTCCCTGATAGTTCTGGAAAACGAAGTAGCGCCACAGCCTGCTCTCCCCGGGCCCATAGGTGACCAGGTTCTGGTGGTCGGCGATCTTCTCGATGACCTGCCCCGGGCGATGAGCCCAGACCTCCACCGACCCATCGCCGACTCCCGGCGCGGAGGAGGGCTGGAGATAGAGTTCCATCCGGACCCACTCCCCAGCCTCAGGGAGGCGCCCCGGGTAGTGGCGAGCGGTGATGTCTTCTTTGCTGCGACGGATGTTCAGGGTGTCCGAGCTGCCAAACCAGTTGAACAGCACCACTTCGGGGAAGGTGTCCTGGACGTTGTTTTCCCAGTTCATGCGGAACATTTTCCATTGACCGCTGGCGCCGCCGGTATCGATGTAGACCATCCAACTGACATAGCCGAAGGTCACCGGCGCACCCGGATCGTAGGTCAGGCCGAAACGGCCGTCCCCCGTGTTGACCCCGTCGAAGATGATCGATTGGGTGCCGCTATAGGCGTGGCTGTTGTCGTAAGTCGGCTTGAACCGGTCCAAATTGAAGCTCCATCCGGGGCTGGCGAAGTCGGCCCCCGCCGGGGCCGTCTCGATATGCCCACTAGCCCCCCCGAGCCACTCCACCTGCAGATTGTGGGCGCCAAAGCCAGCACCGTGAATGGTGACCGGCTGGTCGTTACTGAAGTTCCCGGCCAGGCCGGAAACATAAGGGGTTCCATGGGCCAAGCCTCCGAACAGCAGGATGGAAAGGGTAAGCAGAAGCTGTTTTTTCATTTATGTTCTCCTTGATCTTTTGCAATCTAAGTTGCAGTTTTCTTTGGATAAAGGATGCAGTGAATTCTGCAACCAAAGCTGGAACAAGCCATAGGCAAGGTCCATACCAACCTAGGCAACTGGGTGCAATTACTGGGTGGGTCAGTAATGTGGGGTTTGCAGGATGGAAGGGGAGTGTGGCATTTTGTCTGCAGGTGCGGCGCCTGTGGCACAAATGCGCGAAAAGTTGAGTATTGGTAATTAAGAGAGGGGAATTGGGGGGCCACGGGCGACACTTAAGGGCCTATCCCCGGGGAGATTAGAAATGAATTGACAATTGATCTTTAATGCAATTGAATAGCCTAGGTTCATCCGCAGGGGGAAGGATGCAGCTAAGACCAACGAATCATAAGCCGCCAGTGCCGGGAGCTCCCGAGTGGCGGCTTTTTTTGTTCAGAGTAGAGTCAGGTCGTGGCCAGGTTTGCGGAAAAAAGAGCCACTTCGGATGATGGGAGCATGATCTTCACCAGCATTAAAACCAGAATGACCCTGGCGGCATGCGCCCTGGTCGTCTTTTTGCTGACGGCCACCGCGGTGTTCACGCTCTCCTATTTCCGCAGTGAGTTCAGAGCCAATATCGCCAACCAGCAGTTTTCATTGGTGGCTACCCTTGCCCAAGGAGTTGAAGACAATCTGGCGAGCGGGCAAGCTGCGCTGACTGCCGAAGCGGCTGTCCTGCCGACCGACGCCTTTGCTGATGCCGAGGCGGCACAGCGGTTTCTGGATAACCGCAAAGGGCTGCATGCTCTTTTCGACAATGGCCTCTTCCTCTTTTCTCCTGAGGGTGATCTCATTGCCGAGAGCCCTTTTTTGCCGGAAAGACGGCGAATCAACTTTGCGTTCCGGGAATACTTCCAGACCACCCTGGCCACCAGGCAACCTCACATCTCCTTACCCTACCGTTCCTCCAGAAGTGGCAATCCGGCGGTCATGATGACGGTTCCCGTCTACACCTTGGATGGCGGTTTGAGAGGTATTTTCGCCGGTAGCCTCGATCTGCTGCAGCCCAATATTCTCGGACAACTCTCCCAGATCCGCATCGGCCGTACAGGGTATCTCTATCTCTACAGCCACGACCGAACGATGATCATTCACCCGAATCCCGCCCGCATTCTTCAGCAGGATGTCCCTGTCGGAGTCAATCGGTTTTTCGATAAGGCTTTGGAGGGATTTGAGGGGACGGGTGAAACGGTGAATTCCAGGGGGTTGCATGCCCTTGCTTCTTTCAAGCGCCTGAACCTGGTCCCCTGGATTCTGGCCGCCAACTACCCGGTGACGGAGGCGTACGCGCCCGTTAAGCGGGCGCAGCGATTTTTTCTTGCCGGTATTTTGCTGGGGGCTCTGCTGAGTATGGTCCTGGTGTGGCTTCTGATGAAGCGGCTGACCTGCCCGCTGGTCGACTTTACCCGGCACGTGGAAGGGATGGCGAATTTATCAGGCGAGGAGAGGTTCTTCAAATACGGGGGAGGGGATGAGATTGATACCCTTGCCCAGACGTTCAATCGCATGATTGCTGAAAACGAGAGTCAGACGGAAAAACTGCGTTATTTGAGCAATCATGACGGTTTGACCGGCTTGTACAACCGTCGTTATTTCGAAGAAGAGTTGCAGCGACTTGGCCGAGGCCGCCATGCTCCCATAGCGGTCATCATGGCCGATATCGATGATCTTAAAAAGGTGAATGACTCCATGGGGCATGCCGCCGGCGACGCTCTCATCCGCAGTGCGGCCGAGGTACTGGTCGGAGCCTTCCGCGCCGGAGATGTCGTGGCCCGCATCGGCGGCGATGAATTTGCCGCGCTGCTCCCCGGGGCCGGAGTTCAGGAGGCGGAGCAGGCGTTGGCCCGCATCTGGCGACGACAATCCGAACTCACCGACCCGGAGGGATTGCCCCTCTCCCTGGCCATCGGCTGGGCTGTTGCCGAATCCTCTTCCGAACTGGTAGCGGCACTTCGCAGAGCGGATGCACGGATGTACGACAACAAAAACAGCAGAACAGAGAAAATCGAAGCCTGATTCCAAATAGTTATCTGACCCATCTATTTTTCCATTTCGTTATCTGCCGAACCGATCCCCTGGCGGAGATGATCAGAGTCAGCCTTTTTTCCGCAACTCTCTGGCTAAACTTCTTTGGCTTTACAAAAGTGGTGGCTCGGTCAAGGTGCTTTGTCGATAGAGTCGGCATGGGGGAGGGGGCGTCGTCCCAGGGTGAGTGTGAGTCCCAGAAGGAGGACGAGGGAAATTCCCTGAAGCAGCCAGAAGGCGCCAAGCTTGAGCCAGGCGAAGGGGGCTCCGACATAACAGACCAGCCAACCGGCCGCCATGTCGGCCAGGATGGCCGCGGCCAGCAGCCGGATCAGAACCCCCTTGAGCTGTTCGCGAAAGGAGGTGAACAGAAGCAGGTGGCTGAAGATGACGAAAAAGAGCCCCATGGCAAAGAGGTGAAAGTGGGCCACTTCGAGCAAGCCGATAAAGCTGCGGGGATTCATGAACATTTCCGGATCGCCGAGATAATAGCGCACCACCGAGTCATAGCTGAAGCCGAGTTTCTCCCGGAACATGAAAATGCCGGTGAGCCAATGCAGCAGGAAATAACCATAGAAGAAGATCAGGATGGTCCCCCCCAGAGGGCGGCCGTCGGGACCTCTCATCATCACTCTCATGGCCGGCGCTCCAGAAACAGGCGCAGCATGGCGCTGCTCTTGCGCACCTGCCGGGTGATCGCCTGGGCCGACAAGGTTGCACCGGTCAGGCTCTGAATGTCACCACCGACGCGCAGGCTGGTGCTGAGTCTTTTCCCCTGGAACTGGTCGAGCCATCGTTTCGCCGGCTTGTATTCCTCAGGCTCGAAAAAAGCCAGGATCTCGATAAAATCGACGGCTCCGTCCAGCTTCATCACCACCATCACCGTCTCCGGCAGCGTACGCACCGTCGCCGCCTCGATGGTGGCATAACCGAGAATCACCTCCCCCGCTCTCCCCACGTAAATGGTGTAAAGGGCCGAGTCGACGGTTGCTCCGGAGGCCCGGGTCACCTCTTTCATCTCCTCTTTGGTCAGGTAGAGGTTGGCGGTTTCGATCTTGTCGGCGCCGGGAAAAGCCAACTGCAAGGCCTCTTGTTTCGGCAGATAAACTTTGCCATTGGCGATGCCGCTGATGGTCGCCAGGACAAGAGCGGCAATGGCGATGTGCAGGGGTCTGATCAGCATGGGAGGGCTCCGCTAAATAAAAAGGGCCGGGAAACGGGATGAGCGTCTCCCGGCAGGAGGCAAATTGCAAAACTGGAACGTTACGGGGGCTAAAAGATGTAGCCGAAACCGAGGTTCAACTCGTCGGCCTTGGTGCCGACTTTTTTGTCGAAATTGCGGTAGTCGGCCTTGAGGACCACGTTGGGGATCGGCTTGTAGCTGATGCCGACGTTATAAACATCGAGGTCCTCGTTGTTTCCCTGGTAGTCGACATTCTCATAGCGAAAAAACGGCGCCAGGTACTGGGTGGTTCCCCGGGCCAGCAGCGGCATCAGATCGTAGGCGACTTCTCCGTACCAGGCCGTGATCTCCTCAGGGACATTCGCACCGATCAGTTCGTTGTCGTCGATCTTGACCATGGTGCCGAGCGCCTTGAGTTCGAGACCGGCGACCTTGTACTGGCTGTGGAGTTCGTAGACCTGGGTAAAGACGTCGGCTTTGTCCCCACTCGCATCGACGACCTGCTTCTGGCCGCTGTCGCCGACATAGAAACTGCCACCGAGGTTGAGGCCGAGGACCGGCTCGTAAGAGAGACTGCCGACCAGCGCCCAATCATCCGCCTTGGCACTCGACCCCTTCTGGCGACCCCCGCGCAGCCCCTTGCTGGTGAACTTGTCGCCCCGCAGGCCGTTCATCACGTAGAGCTTGTATTCGAGATTCTCCGCCAGCTTGCCGAAGGCGCCAACCCCCATCTCCCGCCAGGTGCTTGGGATGACTTCGCTCTCCACATAAGGTCGTTTGTTGCCGTGATACAGGGTCGGCTCGTGCAGTTCATTGGTAATCCCCACCGGGGTCAGCAAAAGGCCGGTGCGCAGGTTGAATTTCTCATGGAGAAGGAAATCAAGAGCGACCATCTCGGCGTAAATTTCGTTGGCATGCTCAATCTCGAACTCGGTGTTCAGGATAATGCGGTCGGAGAACTTGTAGCCGACATAGAGGATGGCACGCAGCATGTCGGCAGTGTCGCTGGTGTCCCCCTTGTCGCTGACCAGGTTGCTGAAGTGACCTTCGCCGTAGCCGCCGATGGAGAGTCCCTGGTGGAGTTTGTAGACCTTGGAGGCGGCAGGGCCCAGGCCGAAACTGGAGGAATACTCACTTTCGCCGCTTACCGCCGATTCATTCTTCAATGCCTGCAGTTCTTCGGTGACGATGTCGAGACGACGTTCCAGTTCCTCCATGGTTGCGGCCGATCCCGCCGCGGGAAGGGCGAGTAGACACAGAAGTGCCAGAGTTGTTGCCTTTAGACGATTGAACATTGAATCCTCCTTGGTGATGCGATTGGGTTGCCGCTGCGCCGCGACCGCGGGCCCGTCAGTCACAGCCGAACGATAATGAAAATTACTTTCAGCAAAATAGTGAAGGGAAGCTTCAGTGTCAATAAGATTTTGATTTAAGTTTTCAAATTCAATTTGTTTCGATGAGGGGCTCAGGATGGGAAGGGAGTGCCGGGTCGTATGCGGGATAGGGGGGCAAAGCCGATTTCCGGGTCAATGCCTCCGCCGTGAACCCCACGAAAAAAGGCCCCTGAACGGGGCCCTTCTGCGGAACTCGGGAGGGTACCGCCCGCTTGGCTACTTCTTGTGACAATCCAGGCACTTGATTGGACCGGCCCCTTTTTCCTTGTGGCACCCCATGCAC
>JACZKF010000433.1 GCA_014860175.1 Desulfuromonadales bacterium
GGGACAGCTACCGCCTCAAGCAGACCCTGAAAGGAGGAAGATCTGCTGCGAAAAAATCTCCGAAACAAGACTGACCACTAACCACGGAGGGTGGTCAAAATTCGGTAATCACAGGTGGTCAATTTTCGGTTGTCATTTCCAAAAGCTGGCGGATCGTTCAGGGTGGTAGCACAATAAGTCAACAGCTGGTCCGAAATACACTCCTTACGCACGACAGGTCGAAAACAAGAAAAATTGCAGAAATTATTTTAGCTCTTAAGGTTGAGAGACATTATTCAAAAAAAGAAATTTTGAACCTATATGGACAAATGGTTTATTTAGGACCAGGGGTTCGGGGTTTTCCTGCAGCGGCAAAGCTAATATACAGAAGACCAGTCAGAAAGTTGGATCAAATGGCCAAATGTGGCCTTGTGGGGTTGTTAAGGCAACCCTCCCTTTTTTTTCCGAATGGTAACGCAAGTAAATACCTTCATAGACAGAGATTTATTGCGGGCTTACGCAAGAGCAACAACACACCTGCAAGGGAGATTAATAATGCGTCAAACTTGACACCGAAGCCAATCCAAATCAAAGGGTTAAAGAAAGCCAGATGGACTAATTTTGTGAATGCTACAGTTAGGTCCTCCCCTT
The DNA here is from genome assembly GCA_014860175.1 of Desulfuromonadales bacterium. Classification (GTDB taxonomy): domain Bacteria; phylum Desulfobacterota; class Desulfuromonadia; order Desulfuromonadales; family JACZKF01; genus JACZKF01. Next base: position 631 of record JACZKF010000433.1, read on the forward strand.
CAGATGTTGGCTCGCATTTGGTTAAGGTGGGCCTCACTATAGATCACGAGTTGCAGTGTGCCTTGGACAGTGTGCTTCGCGAGGCATCCCTTGACCCTAACGTAACTCATGTTGCTGGGGCAATCCTAAGCAATTTGACGGGTGATTTACTCTCGGAGTCGGCGTGGTCAAGTGGGCAAGAGTGGGAGTTCTCGCCGACATTCTCTGGCAGAATTCAACCGGGCTCAACATATAAGACATTCGCTTATCTCGCTGCACTTGAAAGTGGCTTTACTTCTGAATTACAACTTGAGTCCTACCCGTTCGAATCCACCTTCTTAAAAAATAACGATGGCAAATCATGGAAAGTAAGAAATTATGCGGAGACTTATAGAGGCTGGATAACACTTCGTGAAGCCCTTCAACAAAGCGACAACACAGCTTTTGCGCGCTTATCGGAAATCATTGACCCTTGCTGCCTAGGCTCCGCTTACAGTCGATTTGGGTTTTGCGCCCCTGGGCAGGTGACGCCAGCATATGTTCTCGGTGCGTCGCAAGGCGTATCCCTTTTGGACTTGGCCTCAGCATACGCGACAATTGCTCGAAATGGAGTAAGCATTACACCTAGATTCATCAGGTTCGCGCAATATGCCGATGGAAGTGTTCAACACTTTCGCTCAAACCAGGAAAGTACAATCATTATTAAAGATAGGTTTGCGGTGGACGAACTACGTGCCGCGCTAAGAAATTCCTCAGGCCTTTTTTCCTCCTTCAAGCTATCTGGAAAAACAGGAACTACAAAAAATGGTAGCATATTTGCTGGATACAATGACAGATTGTCATTATCTATTTGGCTAAACCATAAAATCACCCCAGAAGAAACGAATGTAAAGTCAATTACGGCAATAAAGACTGTTGAGTCTTTACTCGCGACCGGATTGCTTGCTTACAAAAAAGACATTTTCTCGATCTAGGGAAGAATAATGGAAAACTTTCAAACTATTTTATTCCCATCTATCTTGGCTGTTGTCGGATGGCTTATAAAAAATTATATTTTCGGCTTGATCACTAAACGAAATGAGATTGCGCATCGCGAATTCGAATATAGGCTAAAAGAAATCTTTACTCCACTGTATTATTATACTGGAAAAATACTTTTTGAGCGTGATTCAAATACAGGTGATGACATTGTGGCGCGGCAATTGGACATTTTACTTTCGAAGGCTGCCTACATAATTCCAAAAAGGCATTTTCATACCATAGTTAAGCTTGTAGAAACAAATTGTTCTCAAAACACTTCAAGCATAAGTGAAAATGATTATATTAATACCAGACAGTTTCTCTATGGACAAATTGAAATTTTAAATTTTATTTTATATTCAGGACCTGAGTTTGATATTCGAGTAAAGACACACCTATTCCAATCTTATAAATATCTAATTAGATATATTCTGACGGGAATTTACCACATTCTAGTTTGGGCTATCATAGTAATGTTGATTGCAATTTTAACGATGTTTTTCGTCGAAGGAAGAATTGTCATTTTGACAATCATCTCCGCCTTAATTGTGCTTTTTTTAATGCTGATAGTGGTAGTTGACGCTAGGAAGCGAGATCAAATTGTGAGTGGAATTCAAACAAGAGGCATGTAACTTATTGGCGAAAACCAGCAGGATATCATTTCCAAAACTTGTTGTAATAAATTATTATTTATGGTCGTGGTTTTACCTTACATGGGAAGAGTAATATGGACATTTGCCCCTTCTGCACTCCCGACCCCTCCCGCCTCCTCCTAGCGCATACCCATGCCCTGGCCATTCCCGACCCCTATCCCGTCACCCCCGGCCACACCCTGATCATCCCGAAGCGGCACATCCCCTCCTTCTTCGAGGCGACCCGGGAAGAGCAGTTGGCTTTGCTCAATCTACTGGCCGAAGCACGGCAGCTTCTGCAGGAAAAACACCGTCCCGACGGCTTCAACATCGGCATCAACGACGGCACCGCCGCCGGGCAGACGGTCATGCACCTGCACATCCATCTGATTCCCCGCTATACCGGCGACATGCCCGACCCGCGCGGCGGAGTGCGCTGGATCTTCCCAGACAAAGCGGCGTACTGGGCGAAATGAAAAGACCATCATCGAGCGACCAGTTGCGATTTCTAACCGGGCTACAAAGAATCCTGGAAGAGGGCTCCTTTGTAGCCACCTACAAGTTTGCCTTGCTGATGGCTTTGGCCGATTTTGCCATTCAGGCTGGGCAGGATGAGGTCGATCCGGAGGAGCTGGATGTATTTCACCTGTCCGAAAATTTTATTTCATACTACTGGCGGCAAGCATTGCCCTATGTGACATCAAGAGAGAATGATCGCAAATATCTGAAAATGGCAACCGGCAGCCAGCCAGTTATCTTTAACCAAATCGTCCAACTCCATGCCCTTTACCATGGCTCACTTCCAGCTTTGCGAAAAAATGCGAATGATTGGCATGAAATCAAAGCACTGGTAGCCGACACCATTGCCAAAATGCCTTTATGGAAATTGCAGGTGGTAGGGCCTGATCTCGTCTGTGTGCTTTACAAACAGAGCAGAGTCGGTTACCAGGGCCGAGTCCTGGAATTTGTCCCCGGAGCTCTTTTCAACCTGCGGCAACATTATGACCTCGTGCGCGGCCTGGTCCAGGGGGCTTGGTTAAGGCATGTGCGCCGGCTGAATGCTGCCTCTCTCGGCGAGATCGATTTGGATGAATTTCTTTTCGGTTCAGAACGGAGTACGTGGCCCGGGCTGCGGCAGATTTTGCGTGATGTCCAGGGGGGTAGTTGCCTTTACTGCGGCCGCGGTGTAGGCGATGCGGGTGATATCGATCATTTCATTCCCTGGTCTCGCTACCCTCAGGACCTCGGTCACAACTTTGTCTTGGCCCATGCCACATGCAACCGCAGCAAGAGTGACCTGCTGGCTTCACCGGCTCACCTGGCCAACTGGCACAAGCGAAATATGGTCCATGGCGAGCACCTCAGCCAACGGTTCTCGGAAAAAGGCATTCTGCACGACTACCTGAAAACCAGGCACATCACCAACTGGGCTTATGCGCAGGCGGAATCAGTTGGTGCCCAACTCTGGTATGCAAAGAACGACCTGAGGCCCATTGATCCCTCATGGCGGGGTGGCTGGAATGGCTAGGGTCGGGCGTCAAAGAACCCTCCCATCTCCTCATTGACCTTTCCCCCACGAACAGCTATCCTCCGTTCACTTGTTCTTCCCGGGGGGGATGTAATTCGATGAAATGCAATTCGCAAAATTTACAGCACGACGTTAAACCCAACCGCCGGTAAGCCTTGAGGCTGCAGGCGGTTTTTTGCTGCCAGTAGGTATCGGGGCGCGCTCGGTGCCCCTTCCAGCTTTTCCGAACAGGCAAACCCGGAGCAATCCGGCGACGCAAAGCCGCGGGTCCCCAGAGGACAGCCGAGCTACCGAAGAGGGCGACATGAAAAAATATCTATTTCTCCCATCCCTGCTCCTCCTCACCCTCGCCATCACCGGCGGCGTCTACTGGTATGGCAAGGGGCACTTCTCCGGCATCGTTTCCCAGGTTCGCAGCGGCGACGTACTGGTGGTCTTCCATGACCGGCAGCATCAGGCAATCCGGCTGAACGGCATCGCCGCCCCAGCGCCGGAAAACCCCTTCTTCGCGTCATCCGTCGACTACCTGCGCACCCTGGTGGCCGGAAAGAGAGTCGAGGTCAAGGTGCTGACCACCCTCCCCGACGGTTTGCTTCTGGCCGATGTCACCTTCCGCCACGGGGACGAGCGCCTCTCCCTCAACCGGGAGATGGTGCGCACCGGCTTTGCACGCGCCGAGGGGAGCGACTCTTCCCTGCGCGTGCTGGAAGCGCAAGCCAGGGAGTCAAGCCGCGGCCTGTGGGGGCCGGGTCCGACACCTCACCCTGTTGTTGCCAACCCCTCCCCTTCCGAACCGAAACGGTCTCAACCAACCACCCGTCAGCCGTATAAGGTCACGGTTGGTTCCGGCGGGAAAGCGGTTTACCAGTGGCGCGACGCCAAAGGACAGCTCGTTTTTTCCGACCGCCCCCTGTCGGCCTCGGCGGAAGCCGCCATCGGCCGGGAGATCACCGTTACTGACTTTGCCGAGCCCAGATCCGCCAAGTTGCAGGAACTCCGGTTACACCTCGCTGCGATGTCTCTGGATCCGGCGCCGGACGGCAGGCGAGGAATTGCTGCCCGTGACTACGCCATCGGGCCGAACCTGAAACAGAAAGAGGGGTATCTTTACCTCTCCGGCCGCATTGAGGGGGGGCCGAGCTGCCGCCGACTCACCCTGCAGGTCTCCTGCGTCAGCGACGAAAACCGCTTCGCCTCCATCACCCACGTCGCCGAAGACGTCGGCGGCTTCACCTCCGCCCTGCTGGCCGGCAAGACCCGGGTCTACGGCGGCAGCAACAAGACCCGCTGGGGAGTGACCGATATAACGACCCGGTGTCAGGATTAGAGGATCAGCCGCCAACCTTGAGAGGGGCCATGTTCCAAAAAGGAACCAAAGACGGCTACCGCCCTGTTCTCGACAAAATCGAGCAGAAAACCCTGGTCTTCGGCACCCACACCCTGATGACCGAATTCCGGCTGGAACGCAATGCCCTGCTCCCCCTCCACCAGCACCCCCACGAACAGACCGGCTATCTCGTCTCCGGCTCCCTGGAGCTGACCATCGGCGACGCTACCTACCAGGTCGAACCGGGGGGCAGCTGGTGCATCCCCGGCGGCGTCCCCCATCGCGCCGTCGCCCTGGCCGACTGCGTCGCCATCGAGGTCTTCTCTCCCGTCCGGGAGGACTACATCCCACGCTGAACCCCGCTTCTGCAAAAAATTGGTGTTGACTAACATAGGTCCAATAGGGCCTATTGGTCACATTGGACCAATTTTTTTGCGGAGGCGGGATATGGAGGGGGAAAACCGCGGGGGCGAGTTGATCGGCCCGCATGGCGGCTACCGGGCGCTGAAATCGTACCAGGCCACCGAGATCATCTATGACGGCACCATCCGCTTCTGCGACCGCTTCATCGACCGGCGCTCGCGCACCGTCGACCAGATGGTGCAGGCCGCCCGCAGCGGCAAGCAGAATATTGCCGAAGGGAGCATGGCCTCGGGGACCTCGAAGAAGACCGAGCTGAAACTGGTCGCCGTGGCTCGAGCGAGCCTGGAGTAGCTGCTGCTCGATTACGAAGACTTCCTGCGGCAACGGCAACTGCCGCTCTGGGGCAAAGAGCAGGCGGAGGCGAAGACCGTCAGAGGGTTGGTTTATAGGTCTAATTGGTCGTATTTGACTTATAAGACCTATGTGGAAGACAGTAAACCCGAAGTCGCCGCCAACACCCTTGTCTGTCTGATCCACCAAGCCAACTACCTCCTCGACCAGCAGCTGCGGCGGCTTGAGCGCGACTTTCTGGCGACAGGCGGGTTTACCGAGAAGCTGTACCGCCTGCGGCGGGAACGAAGGAACGTACGATAGGGCCATCCAATATCCTCTGCCCTCCGCCCTCTGCAGCCTGGCGCTGCAGCATTCGCAGTCAAGGCGGCAGGATAGCCCGGCAGTGATCGCCAGCGACAAAGCTCTTTGTTCTTTGTTCTGTTGCAATGGTGCTGGCCCGGTGTAGCTTTAATGGAAGTTTGAACCAGCTGCATTCCGGGGGGCACACATGGGCAGATTCGCGGGAATCGGCATTCTGACGTTGGCGGCGCTACTCTTTACCTTTTCCTCTGCCTTGGCCGGGTTCGACATCCCCAGCGGGGTCTATCGGATCGGACAGCTGGATGAGGCCCTCGACCATGCCGAGATGTACGGCCGGCCGATCACCTTCGTCTATGCCAATAAGCGCACCGACTGCGGTCTCGCCGCCGCCGCTGCCAGGGACCTGTTCAAACAGCTGGGTGAGCGGACCGTGCTCATCTACCTGGAAAGCGGAGAGGACTGGGGTGAAGTCCCGGCGCTGGTGAAGAAAGCGCTGAAGTCGGAGGCGGCTGGCAGATTTATTCCCAGGGCCGTCATCGTCGACCAGAACCTCTCCGAGGTCATCCAGATCATTCCGTACGCGAAACAGGAGGAACGTGGCCGACTGCTGCGGCAGGCGAAGAAAAAACTGGGGGCCTACTGACAGACCCTGCAATCGAGAACAGCGCGATAGCCGTCTTTAGTACCTTTTTGGAACAATCGTCCCTCCCCCATATCATCGGACCCGTGTTAGTACGCACAGACCGGCTTGAGCGCGACTTTCTGGCGGCCGGCGGATTTACCGAAAAGCTGTACCGTCTGCGGCGGGAACGAAGGAACGTTCGGTAGAGCAAAACCCCAGCAACTCTCCCCAAAGTGATCTGCCGCGGGCTGACAGAACCAGGGCGCATGCCATGCGCCCCTACATCACCCCGTTCTTGTCATCCGGTCGGGAGAATGCTACTTTTCGGCAAGACCCTTCCACTCGAGGAGACCCCCCGCATGTCTCATCCGATCGCCGCCGGCAAGAGCAGTTTCGACCTGGTCGACCCGGAACGCGTCCTCTCCGAACTGCGCCTGCAGCCGGACACCGTGCTTCTCGATCTCGCCTGCGGCATCGGCAACTACGCCCTGGCGGCGGCGACGGTGATCGGGCCGGCAGGGACGGTTTATGCCTTTGATCTGTGGCCGGAGGGGATCGACCTCCTGCGCCAGAGCGCCCGGGAACGGGGGGTGCCGCAGGTACGGGCGGAGGTGGCCGACGTGCGCGAACCCCTGCCGTTGCCGGCGGGGAGCTGCGACCTGGCGCTGATGGCGACGGTGCTGCACGACCTGGCGGCCGAAGGGGGTGGGGAGAAGGCTCTGCGCGAGGCGGCCCGGCTGCTGCGCCCCGGTGGGCGGCTGGTGGTGATCGAGTTCGAAAAGGTCGACAGCCACCCGGGCCCCCCTGCCGCCATCCGGCTCGCCCACGAAGAGGTCGAAGCGCTGGTCGTCCCCTGCGGCTTTCGCCGCGAGCGGCTGGTCCCGGTCGGCGACCCGCTTTACCTGCTCTCCTTCGTCCGGGAAGGTTGATCGCTCGGCAAGAAATTGGTGCTGACTAACATAGGTCCAATAGGGCTTATTGGTCAAATTGGACCCGTGCACTGCTTGGGAGGAGACCGATGAAGAAATTGTGGCTTGTCGCTTTTGCCGTAGGTGCCGCCTTTACCGCCGCCTGGGGCGCCGCCCCCTCGCTGGAACTCGGCCGTCAGCTTTTCGCCTCGCCCGAGCTCGGCTCGGTCGGCAAAAGCTGCGCCACCTGCCATCCGGGGGGAAAGGGGCTGGAGGAGATCGCCGCGTACAGCGACGGGGAACTGCGGGAGATGATCAATTTCTGCATCCGCGACGCCATGAAGGGGCCGATGCTCGACCTCAAGGCGCCGGAGCTGGAGTCGATCTTCCTCTACCTGCGAAGCCTCAGCCGCCCCTAGC
>JACZKF010000434.1 GCA_014860175.1 Desulfuromonadales bacterium
GTTCATATTGATCCATCCTAAGCATCCTTTCGCCTCCGATTCCATGATGGTCGGCATGGTATCGGAGAGGCTACTGAGGGTGGTCAATTTTCGGTAATCACGGGGCCTCTAAACTGGTCAAATTTAGATTATCAAAACCAAGCTTTTGATATTTTTAACTAAAGAACGTATTATCGAGGCCACATCAATGCCGCAATGTTGGTAAAATCGATGATCCTCACACTCTATCGCCAGATTGCATATGGACTCAATTTCCTCAAAAGGTGCATAGTACCAAACATCTCCTGCGGAAATCCCAATGAATTGCTCTTTTCTGTCGACCATATGAAAGGTATATCGAGGATATATTCCCCTCTGAGAAATGACTCGAAAGGCTAAAGGCAGGAACCGTATTGTCTCCATCAATTTACGCCAACCAGGGTAGCGAGCCAAATCTAACTGCGGCAGACCCAGTCCTTGATCAGAGAAGCCGAAAGTTGTGAGTTGCTGATATTTTTCACTCAACTGAAATTCAGAAGGGTACATAGTGGATTCCCTGAACTGAAAAAAATTTTCTGTGAAATTTCCTTGGGGGTAATCCACGCCAGCACATGGCAAATATTTCAAGCTTAATTCCCACGCACCCCAACCCCCGCCACAATAATCGGCATCTCGAACATAAATCCCAGAAACGGCAACTCCCGCGCCGCCTTCTCATAACTCATCATCCCCGAGTACACCGGCGGACGCTCACGCACCACACTCTCCTGCGCCCGCTGCCGCCCGAGTTCGCACAGGAGGGCCGCAAAGGATGTCGTCGGACAAAGCAACAGCCCAAGCCGCGCCTTACGATACTTCCTCGCCAGCATGAATTTCACATAGTCCTGGTAGTAGGAGCGGGCATTGCCGAACTCCACCTCGACCCAGATGCCGTTCTTCTCGAAGTCGCACTTGAGCCCCAGCCCATCGACAACCTTCTGTTCGCAATTCCAGCCCTGCTTTATCAGCCCTTCATTGATCCGCCGGTTGTAGTCCGACTGGCTGAAGGTGGCGTCGTAGGCAACACCCGCAAGGGATTCCCTGACCTGTCCGATCTCCGCGACACCCTCCATCTCCTTCTGCTCAAGCCGGTGCAGCAGCATGTCGCTGACTTGGAGGGATGGTGAAGCGGTACGCAGTATCGGCTTAAAAAAGAAGGTGAAAGGGGCCACCTCGATGATTTGGAGTAGGCTACCCTCCGCCTGATGGCCCAATACACGCATCAAGCCCTGGCGCAGACACTCCTGAGCCTTGTTCCCGTAGCGAAACTGGAGGTGCCCCGGCTTGTTGTTCAGACGGCGAATCTCGCCAACAACCGGCTCATCTGGGCCAAAGATAATAGTTGCCGGCACCTTGCCACCCTTGGGGATGGCGAGCATCCTTTCCGTCTGGGCCTCAATGGGAATGGTCACACCGTACTTGAAGGTGGATATTCCAACTGGGTGCAGGAAGTTCACATACTCAGTGCACTGAGAGCTCATGTCATAAAATCCAGTACGCCAGGGGAAAGCGTTCGATATCAACCAGGTAGAAACACCTCTTGGCGATGTTTTTCCATAAAATCCGCCCCTGGCAGAAACTTGTCCGGCATCTCGATCTGCTTCCCTTCATAAGAAAGGAAGTTGCGTGCTAGCGCTTCATTCGGCAGAAATTCCCGCAGGCGAGGACTGAGCACAAGCCGCAGATCTTCGTCGAAGGTTATGAGCCCCCTGTCAAACGCTACATCTTGGGTATGCGCGAGACACAAGCCGTTTCGGGGATTGAGTCGATGCTCGGGATGTCGGCCCCAAGGTAGGATGTGGCTGGCCACCAGCAGTGCCGGAATCGGATTGCCTGTTAGGCAGCACCGACTGTTGTAGGAGGCGAGCACGCTCTGGCGAAAGAAATGCTGGCCGAGCCGAGCCTTGGCAGTGACTAAGGTTTCCGTAGGGCCGGATGGCTGAATGGCAGGGAGTTTAATGGCGGGTTGGTGCGCAGCCCTATTTCTTGCAGGCTCTTTGACCGGCTCCTCCCCTTCGGTTTGTCCGAGCAGTCTCTGCAATCCCTCTTCGCTGGCGATGCCAAACCGCTCCCAATCGCCAGTGAACTCCTCCCAGACCGCCCGGTCTGCACGACTCGCACCGCGTAACCCCTTGATGCCGCGAGCCTGATGATAGGGATCTAGAGAGGCGAGGTTGCAGAGCTTCATGGACAGGCTGCTGGAAGTTCTGCCCAACTTCCGAGCGACCTCGATGATCAGGGAATTTCCGTGATGGAGTTGGCCGAACGGGAGCTTGCAATAGAGATTCATTGCAAGGATCAGCTCATCACGTGTCCACGGCTTCCTGCTGAGCATCAAACCCTCTCCCGAAAACAAAAAACCGCCCGCGCCTCAACGGCACTGAGCGGTCTCATCCATCCTCTTAACTCCCTCCCGACCACATACCCCCACCCCCGGGATTAGACAAAACAACTTTTCGACCTTAGTCCCTCAGTTCGGAAAGGTCAAACAAACTATCCGCGGACCAGCTATTCGATGTTCTCGCCTACAGTCAAATACTCAAAATAACTCCGCAACACCGGCCCATCCGCCGCCGCCCAATCCAACTCCCCCAACTTCTCCGGCGCCACCCACCGCACCTCCTTGTGCTCCTGCAGGCGGATCTCCCCGCCGTTGAGGGAACAGACG
>JACZKF010000435.1 GCA_014860175.1 Desulfuromonadales bacterium
AGGTCGGGGTGCGCGATGAGGGGCTGGGGATCCCGCCTCAGGCGCTAGGGAAGATCTTCGACCGCTTCTACCGGGTCGATGACAGCTCGCGGCGCATCCCCGGCGGCATCGGCTTGGGTCTGACCCTGGTGCGGGAAGTCATCCGGGCCCACGGCGGCCGGGTCTGGGCGGAAAGCACCCTGGGGACGGGGAGCACCTTCTTTTTCACCCTGCCGGTGGTGGAAGGGCTAAGGGCTGAAGGCTGAGGACTGGGGTCAGTTGTGCTCCCTGGTCTTGAGAAAGGTCACCTGCGGCCACTGCTCGATGGTGTGGCCCAGGCGCCATTCGGAAGGGGCGAGATAGGCGAGATTCCCCTCGGCGTCGAGGGCCAGGTTCCCCTGGTTCTTCTTTTCAAACTCCGCCAGCAGCTTGCGGTCGGCACAATCGATCCAGCGGGCGGTGGCGAAATCGATCCCCTCGTAGATGGCATCGACCCCATACTCGTCCTTGAGCCGGGAGATGATCACATCGAACTGCAGCACCCCCACCGCCCCCAGGATGTAATCGCTCCCCAGTAGCGGCCGAAACACCTGCACCGCCCCCTCTTCCGCCAGCTGCAAAAGCCCCTTGTCGAGCTGTTTGACTTTCAGCGGGTTCTTCAGCCGCACCCGACGGAAATGTTCGGGGGCAAAATTGGGGATACCGGTGAACTTGAGCAGTTCGCGCTCGCTGAAGGTATCGCCAATCTTGATCGTGCCGTGGTTGTGCAGGCCGATGATGTCGCCGGGCCACGCCTCTTCGATATTGGTCCGGTCCTGGGCCATGAAGATGGTGGCGTTACCCAGCGACACCTCCTTGCCGATGCGGTGATGCTTCACCTTCATGCCGCGGGTGAACTTGCCGGAGCAGATACGCAAAAAAGCGATGCGGTCGCGGTGCGCCGGATCCATGTTCGCCTGGATCTTGAAAACGAAGCCGGAGAACGGCTCTTCATAGGGGGAGACCTGACGGCTGGTCGTCTCCCGGGGGCGCGGCGGCGGCGCCAGCTCGACAAAGGCATCGAGCAGCTCGCGCACGCCGAAGTTGTTGATGGCGCTGCCGAAGAAGACCGGGGTCTGGTTCCCCTTCAGGTACTCCTCGGGTTCGAAGGGGTTGGCGGCCCCCTCCAGCAGGTCGATGTCGGAGCGCAACTCGTCGGCCTGGCCGCCGAGCAGAGCGTCCAGGCGCGAGTCGTCAAGATCACGGATGATCACCCCGCCGTGGCCGACCCGTTTCTCCCCGGGGGTGAACAGATGCAGCTCCTTGCGGTACAGATTGTACGTCCCCTTGAAGCGCTTGCCCATGCCGATCGGCCAGGAAAGCGGAGCGCACTCGATCTGCAGCGTCTCCTCGATGTCCGACAGCAACTCCAGCGGTTCGCGCCCCTCACGATCGAGCTTGTTGATGAAGGTGATGATGGGGGTATTGCGCATCCGGCAGACCTCCATCAGTTTGCGGGTCTGCGTCTCCACCCCCTTGGCGCTGTCGATCACCATCACCGCGCTGTCAACGGCGGTCAGAACCCGGTAGGTATCTTCAGAGAAATCCTGGTGACCAGGGGTATCGAGAAGGTTGACCTCGTAATCACGGTAATTGAACTTCATCACCGAGGAAGTGACGGAGATGCCGCGCTCGCGTTCCATGGCCATCCAGTCGCTGGTCGCATGCCGGGCCGCCTTGCGGGCCTTGACCGCGCCGGCCAACTGAATGGCGCCGCCGAACAGCAGCAGCTTTTCGGTCAAAGTGGTCTTGCCGGCGTCCGGATGGCTGATGATGCCGAAGGTGCGGCGGCGGTCGACTTCCTGCTGGTGTTGCTTATCCACGTTCATAACCTCAAGTCCGTTTCCAGAGCTGCCAAGGGGCGAGTTGCCGGCCCGGTTTGCCGCCCCGGACTATACAGAAAGAAAGCCGTCAGGTCAATGTCCACCCCCTTCCCGACGGTGGCGGACAAAAAACACCCCGGAAGCAGGAGGGAACCTTCCGGGGCAAAAAGGGACACCCGCGTCCGGGCTCCCTGGCGAATCTTTGTACTCAAATATTACTTTTCTTGTCTCCTTTTGTCAACCCCGGCATAAAAAAACCCCGGAAGCAGGAGGGAGCCTTCCGGGGTAAAGAGGGAAACCCGCGTCCGGGCCTCCCTGGCGATTCAAATAGATTGAAACAGATCTGGAGAAAAATGTCAACTAGCTGATTTTTCGAAGATTTTAATTGAGAACAAGAAAGGGAGCAGGGAGTTCCATACCTCGTTTGAGGATCGCGGGGAGCTCCCCGGGGGGCTTTTGCCATTGACATTCTTCCATTTTCGGATCATTTTGTCCTACCATGAGCCTGCGGAACATCCCCTTCTCGCCAGCTGCCAACGTTCACCGGAACCCAGCGCCATGCTGACCAGACTCCCTGCCTTTTTGTTGCCTCTGCTGCTGCTGTTACTGGGTACCGGCACGGCCGGAGCCGACGAGGTCAAGGAGACCTGCCGCCAAATCGGCCATAAGCTGGGGAGCGTCAGCCTTCAGGGGTGCCTCGACCGGCACCTGCAGCCCTCCGGTCACTACTCGGTTGAAAAC
>JACZKF010000436.1 GCA_014860175.1 Desulfuromonadales bacterium
GCCCCGGCAGCAGACCGGCCAGCGGGGCCTGAGTCCAGGCCGCCGTCAGGAAACCCCGCCCCAGCCCCAGGGCCAGACAGAGAAAACCGCCGGCGGCAAGCAGAAGAAAGGCTTGCGAAGGGCCTGCCAGGGGGGCTTGGCGCCGGGCGGCGCCGAGCAGCAGCACACTGTTGAGCAGGAACTTGATCGCGACCAGACCGGGGACGAGGCCACCGGTGACCGTGCCGATCGACAGCACCGAGCCGATTACCCCGAGCCCCGCCCGGGCGAGAAACAGGGCGGTCACCGTTGCATCCAGAAGCAACAGAGCTAAAAAGAGTCGATCGATTGTGGGGCGCGACACCCTCGTCCCCCTTTCTTAATTACTGATCTTTAATTTACAGGAGGAAATCCGGGTGTCAACTCGGGAGGGAAAAAGAAGTGTGACGGATGACAGGAGAGAGGCAGACGAGAGGCTGTTGAGGGTACGGCCGGTTCACGGAGCGCCGAACGCCCGGGCCAAAACGAGGTGAATTCCGACTCCCAAGCCGAGAGCGAGCAGCGAGGTCATGTACATCAGGCGGACCATCCTCCGGTAGCTGTCGATGGTCAGCGGCCGGGAGGCATCGCCCAAGGTCGGCCTGGCCACGGTCTGGCCGAAATAGATGGCCTCCCCTCCCAGCTGCACCCCGAGGGCACCGGCGGCGGCGGCCTCCGGCCAGCCGGCATTGGGGCTCTGAATCTTGCGGGCATCGCGCAGGGTGATGCGTAAGGCCCCCCAGGGGCGAAGGCCGACCAGGGGGGCGGCGAGCACCATCAGCAAGGCGGTGAGTCTGGCCGGCGGCCAGTTGAGCAGATCGTCGAGCCAGGCCGCGGTCCAGCCGAGAGGGGAATAGCGCTCGGTCTGGTAGCCGATCATCGAATCGAGAGTGCTGGCCGCCCGGAACAACAGTGCCGCCACCGGGCCGCCGATGAACAGGTAGAACAGCGGGGCGATCACCGCATCGGAAGTGTTTGCCGCCACTTTCTCCAGACAGGCCCGAAGAACCCCCTCCCGGTCGAGATGGCTGGTCTGCCGACCGACCAGCAAAGAGAGGGCGCGCCGCGCTTCTTCCAGACTCCCCTCGGCCACCAGCTCCACCACCTCTCGGCTCTCGCGGTGCAAACTGCGCAGGGCCAGGGTGGTGTAGGCGAGCCAGAGGGCGAGCACCCCCTGGAGCAGCGGATGGAACAGGGCGGCCAGCGCCAGTAACCCCCAGGTTGCCAATCCGGTCGCCCCCAAGGTCGTGACCACCAAGGCGATACCGGCCAGGCGCTGGTTGGTGACCAGAGCCGCCAGCAGCTCGAGCCGGGTGATCAGGCGACCGATCCAGACCACCGGATGCGGCAGGAAGCGCGGATCGCCAAGCAGCAGATCGAGGGCCAAAGCAGCCGGGACCAGCCATACCATCAGATCGCCTCCTGGGGCGCCGGCCAAGACAGCTGGCCGTCCCACCCGCAAACGAACTCTGCCCCCTTCCCTTTCCTTGATTTCAATTCAGAACTCAAAACTCAAAACTTTCTAGTCCTTCACCCCCACCACCACGAATACCATATTGTAGGCCTCGAACATCTTGTAGTCGGTCAGCGGACGGGTACGGGCGATGTTGACGGTCGTGACTTCGACCTGATAGCCGCTGCTTTCGAAAAACTCGGTGGCGGCGGTCAGGGTGTCGAGGGTGACGGCATTGAGGACGATCCGGCCTCCGGCCGGCAGCCGGCCATCGGCCGCCTCCAGGATCTCCCACAGATTCCCCCCCGAGCCGCCGACGAAGACCCGGTCGGGGTCAGGAAGGGCCTCGAGGCATTCCGGCGCCTCCCCCTCCACCAGGGTCACGTTGCGGGCATTGAAGCGCTTGAGGTTTTCCCGGATGAAATCGCGACACTGGGCGTTGCGCTCGACGGCGAAGACCCGGCCATTGGGAAGCAGCTGATCGGCCTCGATCGCCACCGAGCCGGAACCGGCCCCGATATCCCACAAGACCATGTCGTGGCGCAGCTTGAGCTTGGCCAGGGTGATCACCCGGATCTCCTCCCGGGTGATCAGCTTTTTCACGGTGGCGAATTCTTCATCCGGAATCCCCAGCACCGGCACGTACTCGCCCGGGGCCTCGTACTCCTTGATCAGGACCAGAACATTGAGGGGGGCGGCCTTGATCTCCAGCAGTCCCTTGACGTCGGTGGCGATGATGCGCTCGTCGGCGGTCCCCAGATTCTCACAGAGGTAGGCGGCGAAACCGTCGCGGCCGCGGCGGATCAGCTCGGTGGCAATGGCCACCGGGGTGTTGATGTCGTCGGTGAGCACCGCCGCCTTGTCGTTGGCGACGATGCGGTCGACGGCCCCTTTCAGGCTGCGGCCGTGGGCCGAGACGAAGACGGCGTTGTCCCACGGCTCCTTGATTTTGGCAAAGGCGTACTGGACCGAGCTGACGTTGGGGACAAATTCGAGCTCCTCGGGTGGCAGGTTGCGCAGCAGATAGCGGCCGATGCCGAAGAACAGAGGGTCGCCGGAGGCGAGGACCACCGCCCGCTTGCCGGTCCGCTCGAGGATCTCAAGAACCTCCGCCAGGTTGTCGCCGATGGCCACCCGCTGACCTTGATACTCGGGGAACAGGGCCAGCTGGCGCTCTCCACCGAGAAGAATTTCGGCCTGGGCGATCAGTTCACGCACCCGGCGACTGAACCCCTCCTGCCCTTCAATGCCAACACCGATGACGTAGATTCGTTTCATGCGATCCCTCCCAGGATCAGGTAGCCGGCCTGTCCGTTGATCAGCTATCGAAGCGTGCCGGCAGCGCCCCAGGATAAGCGATCACCAAGGCTGCCGGCCGCGGCTCACTGTATCTTCTAAGTTGTCCCCTCGTCAAGGGCGGTGCGGCCCCTCAGGCCGGGCCGGGCCGGCCAGCAGCGGCAGCTCCCAACCTTCCTCGCCCAGCGCTGCAGCGAGCCGCGCACAGACCACCTCGGCCAGTTTGCGGTCGACCCCCAGCGGCTCGCTCAGAAGCATCGCCAGCTGCGGATGCCGCTTCGCCGCCAGCGCCATCTGCGCCGGCAGCTCGTCGACCACATGGGCGCCGGCATACAGAAAGTAGGGGTGCAGCAGGAGTCTCTCGGCCCCCCGGGCGACACACCGGTCGATCCCGGCCTGGAGCCAGTCGGCCTGCGCCTGGCGGCAGCAGACCTCGACGATCTCGCAGCCGGTCATCTCCTGCACCAGGGTGGCGATCTCATACAGAGGCTGATTGGCCCCAGCCACCCGGGAGCCGTGCCCGATAAGTAAAATGGCGGTCTTCATTCTGTTCAGCCGTTTACCAGTTTGACCACGCTGATCCCATCGGCATGGTAATCGATGATGTTGAGACACCCGAAATCCTGCTCGATGGAGAACAGGCGCTCGAGGGGAGCGCCAACGGCATCGAGGAGAATCAGCCGGTTGACCCCCCCGTGGGCCACCAGCGCCACCTCTTCCCCCGGGTGGCGCTGGCGGATCTCTCCCAGCACCCGCCGCACCCGGGCCGCCACCTCCAGCAGGTTCTCACCGCCGGGGGGACGAAAGTGCACCGG
>JACZKF010000437.1 GCA_014860175.1 Desulfuromonadales bacterium
AGCAGCTGGTCTATGGCCACCCCGATGCTGCCTGCGGCCGTGCTATGCTCGGCTACATCGAGTGGGCCTGCGATCGCTGCCTGGCGGGCGAGGCGGCGGCGATGGTCACGGCCCCGATCAACAAGGGGGCGATCCATCAGGCCGGCTCCCCCTTCCCCGGCCACACCGAGCTGCTGGCCCAGCGCTGCGGGATTGACAAAGTGGTGATGATGCTCGGTGGGGAGCGGCTCAAGGTCTGCCTGGTCACCACCCATCTCGCCTTGCGGCAGGTGCCGCAGCTGCTGACCACGGCCGAAATCCTCGCTACCGTGCGGATCACCGACGCCGCCTTTCGCCGCTTCTTCGGCCACTCGCGGCCACGAATCGCCGTCCTGGCTCTCAACCCCCATGCCGGTGAGGGGGGGCTGTTCGGGGACGAGGAGGGGCGACTGATCGCCCCGGCCATCGAAGCGGCTCGGGGGGAAGGGATCGACGCCAGCGGCCCGCACAGCGCCGACACCCTGTTCTGGTTCGCCGTTCAGGGGGGGTACGACGCCGTGGTCTGCATGTATCACGACCAGGGGTTGATCCCCCTCAAGCTGCTGCATTTTGACGACGGGGTCAATGTCACCCTCGGTCTCCCCATCGTCCGCACCAGCGTCGATCACGGCACCGCCTACGACCTGGCCGGCACCGGTCGGGCCTCCGAAGTATCGCTGGTGGCGGCGATCCGCATGGCCGAGGAGATGGCAGATAAGGCGGCTGTCAGCTGATAGCGATCGGCTCGCAGCGAAACCTATTTCTACGAACCTGCTTTTGGCTGAACGCTGATAGCTGAAAGCTGACCGCTACCTATGCCCGATAAAATCATCGTGCGGGGAGCCCGGGAACATAATCTGAAGGGGTTCGATGTCGAGATCCCGCGGGAGAAGCTGGTGGTGATCACCGGCGTCTCCGGCTCGGGGAAATCGACCCTGGCCTTCGACACCCTCTACGCCGAGGGGCATCGCCGGTATGTCGAATCGCTGTCGGCCTATGCCCGGCAGTTTCTCGAGCAGATGGAGAAGCCCGACGTGGAGAGCATCGAAGGGCTCTCACCGGCCATCTCCATCGAACAGAAGACCACCTCCCGCAACCCGCGCTCCACCGTCGGCACCGTCACCGAGATCTACGACTACCTGCGCCTGCTGTTCGCCCGCGCCGGCCAGGTCCACTGCCCCTCCTGCGACCTGGAGATCGCCCCCCAGACGGTGGAACAGATGGTCGACCGGCTGCTGGCCCTGCCGGAGAAAACCCGCCTGCTGCTCCTCGCCCCCATCATCCGCGATCGCAAGGGGGAGTACCGCAAGGAGCTCAAGCAGCTGCTGGCCGACGGCTTCGTCCGGGCGCGCATCGACGGCGAGATGGTCGAACTGGCCGAACCGCCCGCCCTGGACAAGAACAAGAAGCATACGATCGAGGTGGTGGTCGATCGGCTGGTGATCAAGGAGGGGGTTGCCGGGCGGCTGGCCGATTCGCTGGAGACCGCCCTGCGGCTGGCCGAGGGGCTCGCCCGGGCGGAGCTGGTGGGGGACGGCGCCGAAGAGCAATCGTTTCTCTTTTCCGAAAAGTACGCCTGCATCGAGTGCGGCCTGTCGCTCCCCGAGGTCACCCCGCGGATGTTCTCCTTCAACAATCCGCACGGCGCCTGTACCGCCTGCGGCGGGCTGGGGACGCGGATGTACTTCGATGCCGAGCAGGTGGTCCCCAACCCCGACCTCTCCCTGCGCGAAGGGGCCATCGTCCCCTGGGAGAGCCGCACCGGCGTCTACTACCAGCAGATACTCGAGGCTCTGGGCGACCACTACGGTTTCGACATCCGTACCCCCTTTGCCGCCTTGCCCGAGAAGGTCCGCAAGGTGCTGCTGCACGGCTCGGGGAGGGAGAAGGTGCGTTTTTTCTTCGATCAGGGGGGAAGGCGGAATTTTTACGAAAAGCCGTTCGAGGGGGTGATCCCCAACCTCGAGCGCCGCTACCGGGAGACCGACTCGGAGGCGGTGCGGGAGACCATCGAGCGCTTCATGAGCGTGATGCCCTGCCCCACCTGCGAAGGGGGTCGGCTGCGGCGCGAGTCGCTGTTCGTGCGCATCGGCGGGAAAAATATCTGCCAGGTGACGGCCCTCTCCATCACCGACGCCGAGGCTTTCTTCGCCCAGCTCTCTCTTCCCCCCAAGCAGGCCGAGATTGCCCGGCGGGTGCTCAAGGAGATTTGCGAACGACTCTCCTTCCTGGCCCATGTCGGCCTCGACTATCTCTCCCTCGACCGCACCGCCGGCACCCTCTCCGGCGGCGAGGGGCAGCGCATCCGCCTGGCGACCCAGGTCGGCTCCTCCCTCACCGGAGTCCTCTACATCCTCGACGAGCCGTCCATCGGTCTGCACCAGCGCGACAACCGGCGTCTGCTGGAGACGCTCAAGCGCCTGCGCGACCTGGGAAACACGGTGCTGGTGGTGGAGCATGACGAGGAGACGATCCTCGAGGCCGACCACGTCATCGACATGGGACCGGGGGCGGGGGTGCACGGCGGCGAAATCGTCGCCCAGGGGACGCCCCAGGAGATTCTCGCCAACCCCGCCTCCCTTACCGGCCGTTATCTCAGCGGCGAACTGACCATCCCGATACCGGCCGGTCGCCGCCGCAGCGAGCGCTTTCTCACCCTGCGCGGGGCACGGGAGAACAATCTCAAAGGGATCGACGTGCAGATCCCCCTGGGGGCGATGACCTGCGTGACCGGCGTCTCCGGCTCCGGCAAAAGTACCCTGGTGATCGATACCCTCTACCGGGCGCTGGCTCAGCGCCTCTATCGCCGCCGGGAAAAGGCCGGGCGGCTTGACGAGATCAGCGGCCTGGAACAGCTCGACAAGGTGATCGATATCGACCAGTCACCCATCGGCCGTACCCCGCGCTCCAATCCGGCCACCTACACCGGGCTCTTCACCGAGATTCGCGACCTGTTTGCCCGGCTGCCGGAGTCCAAGCTGCGAGGCTACGGGCCGGGGCGTTTCTCGTTCAACGTCAAGGGGGGGCGCTGCGAGGCGTGCCAGGGGGACGGCATCCTGAAGATCGAGATGCACTTCCTCCCCGATGTGTTCGTCACCTGCGAGGTGTGCAAGGGGGCGCGCTACAACCGGGAGACCCTGGAGGTGCGCTACCGGGGGAAGAATATCGCCGAGGTGCTCGACCTGACCGCCAACCAGGCGTCCAAGTTTCTCGAGCATATTCCCCGGCTCAAGGGGAAGCTCGATACCTTGCGCGAAGTCGGGCTGGGCTACATCCACCTCGGGCAAAGTGCCACCACCCTCTCCGGCGGCGAGGCGCAGCGGGTCAAGCTGGCCAAGGAACTCGCCCGGCGGGCCACCGGCCGCACCATCTACATCCTCGACGAGCCGACCACCGGTCTGCATTTCGCCGATATCCAGAAGCTGCTC
>JACZKF010000438.1 GCA_014860175.1 Desulfuromonadales bacterium
AGTGGGGGACGGGTTAAAACCGGGTCCGCCTTTCAAAGTTAGTGGGGGAAAGGATGAAACCTGCCCCGCCTTTCAAAGTTAGTGGGGGACAGGATGAAACCTGCCCCGCCTTTCAAAGTTAGTGGGGGACAGGCTAAAACCTGCCCCGCCTTTCAAGGTTAGTGGGGGACAGGCTAAAACCTGCCCCGCCTTTCAAAGTTAGTGGGGGACAGGTTAAAACCTGTCCCGCCATTAGATTAGATTGCCCACTCCTTGGTCTGCTCATCGGCTGGTGGGTTGCCGATCATTTCCCGGCGGTCTGCGCCGGTCTCGACGATCACCCGGGCGGCGGCCGGACGGCCGTCGATCTTCTTGGCATAACGGGCCACCAGGCCGGCGGCCAGGGTCAGATCAGCGTTCAGTACGGCGGGAACTACAGCCATTTCGCCGAACCGGCGCAGCAGTGCGGCCGGACCGGGCCGTTCTTCGACCAGCAACAAGGCGTCACCTGCCTCGCGCAACTCGACGATGCGCAGCGATTCCTTCTCGTTGCGACCAAGCACCAGCCAACTACCGCCCGGGAGCAGAAACTGGCGACCGACGAGCATCAACCGGATATCGGTCACACTCATGGAGTCCTGGGTAACGACGAAGTCACCGTTATAGACCCGGGCGATCCGTTTGCTGAGAATCGGGTCGGCCAGGATGCAGCCGCCGGCCGGGGCCGGAAAATCGGTGATGCCGAAGTGTCCGGCCAGAGCGATCTGCCGGGATCGGCCGCGGCCGCTGAAATCAAGCAGTCGCTTTCGGGCGACCAATCCCTGGCGCTCCGCCTCGGTCTCATTGAGCAGCAGGGCGGAGAGCGGCCGCAGCAGGATGGTGCGGTTGCCGGAATCGCGCTCGATGACATTGAGTGTATCACGCCGCTGCGACATCGGTCGCTGGCCGAGGACTTCGCCGCTGATCAGGAACGCCGCGCCCAGTTGGCCGAGCAGGGTCCGGGCCCGCTTGAGCATGAAGATCTTGCAGTCGATACAGGGATTGAAATAGCGGCCAAAGCCGTGCACCGGCCGCTTCAGCATCTGCAGATAGTCATCGCTGATGTCGACCACCAGCGCATCGATGCCGTATTTGGTCCGCACCTCGCGCTGATACCCTTGCGGATCCCGCAGGATCTCATCGCCGAAAAACGGCGTGACAAAGCGCACGGCAACCACCTCGATCCCCTGCTCCATGACCACCCGGGTCGCCAGGATAGAATCGAGTCCGCCGGAGAAAAGACTCAATGCCCGAACTCTGCTCATCCCGCCGTTTGTCCCTTCTCCAGCAGCGTGGCCGCCCAGTCCAGCGTCTGTTTGGTGACCGACGCACCGGCAAGCATCCGCGCCAGCTCGTCGACCCTTTGGGTCTCGCTGAGCTGAACCACCGTCGACAGGGTACGCCCGTTACGAACCGATTTTTCCACCAGGTAATGAGCGGTGCCCCGGGCGGCGATCTGCGGAAGATGGGTGATGCAGATAACCTGGTGGTGACCGGCCAGCTCACGGATCTTCCGGGCCACCGCCTCGGCCGCTTCACCGCCGATGCCGGCGTCAACTTCATCGAAGATCACCGTCTCCACCATGTCCTTGCGGGCCAGCAAACACTTGAGGGCCAGCATCAACCGAGACAATTCCCCGCCCGAGGCGACCTTGGCCAGCGGCCGGGCCGGCTCCCCGGGATTCGGTGCAAAGAAGAATTCCACCCGGTCCAGCCCGCTGGCCCGCAGATCATCGAGTCCGCCATTCTGCTCCTGGAAATGGACCTCAATGCCCGACTGACTGAAGGCCAGTGAGCCCAGCTCGGCAGCCATGGCCGCCTCCATCTGCTGCGCCGTAGCCCGCCGAGCGGCCGACAAGGACCGGGCGCATTCGAGGGCTTGACGCCCCAGCTTCCCGACTTCCTGGCTCTGCAGCTCGATCTCTCGGTCAAGATTTTCGATCATCTCCAGCTCCCGCTCCGCCTGACCGAGATAGCCGAGAATCTCTTCGATCGTCTCCCC
>JACZKF010000439.1 GCA_014860175.1 Desulfuromonadales bacterium
CTTTATTTTCAGCAGGCCCATATCGTGCGCGCCAGCTTCAGCGATCCGGCCCAACGCACGATGGTTTTTGCGGCCATGGACTTTGCGACCAACGCCCTGACCCTGGGAATCCAGGTTTTTCTTACCAGCCGTCTCGTCAAGGCGCTCGGTCTGGCCTGGGCTCTGGCGTTAATCCCCCTGTTGCTGGGGGGCGGCTTTCTGCTCCTCGGCGCGGCGCCCCTGCTGGGGGTGCTGGTGGCGGTGCAGGTGGCGCGCCGGGCCGGCAATTACGCCATCATGCGACCCGCCAGGGAAATGCTGTTCGTCGTTGTCGAACCGGAGGAAAAATACAAAGCGAAAAACGTGATCGACACGGTCATTTACCGTAGCGGCGATGTGCTCAGCGCCTGGGCTTTTGCCGGGCTGCAGGCTCTTGGGTTCGGGCTTTCCGCCATCGCTTTTGTTGCCGTGCCGATCTCGGGCTGGTGGGCGTGGATCAGCTACCGCCTCGGCAAAGCGCAGGAAAAACGGGCCAAATCAGGGGAGGTGTCGTCATGAATGGAAACGGTCAGCGGATGTCCCGAAGGAGCTTCGTCGGCTCCCTGGCGGCCGCCCTCGCGACGCTCTGGCTCTCGCCCCGAGGGGTGCGAGCGGCTGCGGCTCCGGCCGCCAAGGGGGTGTTGCGCAAGGCGATTCCAGCCACCGGGGAAACCTTGCCGGTCATCGGCCTGGGAACCTCGCGGACTTTCGACATCGGCGGCGATCAGTCTACGCTGTCCACTTTCGCCGAACTGCTGCAGGTTTTTTTTGATCACGGTGGCGAACTGATCGACTCCTCCCCCATGTACGGGGAGGCGGAGCGGGTCGTCGGCGAGCTGCTGCGCCGCCTTGGCCATCCGGACCAGCTGTTTGCGGCGACCAAGGTCTGGACCGATGGCGCACGGGCCGGCATCCGACAAATGGAGGATTCCCGGCGCAAGTGGGGTGTCCGTCGCTTCGATCTGATGCAGATTCACAACCTGCGCGACTGGCAGACCCACCTGAAAATCCTCAAGGGGTGGAAAGAGGAGGGGAAGATCCGTTACCTCGGCATCACCACCTCCCACGGCCGATACCACCGGGAACTGGAAGAGATCATGCGCACCGAGGGGCTCGATTTCGTCCAGTTCAGCTACAACATTGAAGACCGTTCGGCCGAGGAGCGCTTGTTGCCGCTGGCGATCGACCGCGGCATGGCCGTTCTGGTCAACCGCCCGTACCAACTGGGCGAGCTTTTCTCCAAGGTCAAGGGGAGACCGCTCCCGGAGTGGGCGGCCGAGTTCGATGGTCTTAGCTGGGGGCAGTTCTTTCTCAAATTCGTGGTTTCCCATCCGGCGGTCACCTGCGCGATTCCGGCCACTTCCAAAATTAAGCACCTGCAGGACAACATGGGGGCAGGTTTCGGCCGTCTCCCTGGCCCGCAGATGCGCCAAAGAATGGCGGACTACTTTGCCTCCCTGTAACGACTGGTGACAGGAACGCCCCCCTTCGAGTCTGCTCGAAGGGGGCGCTTTCTGCTCAGGAGAGCAACCGGCACAATTTTTAGTGCTGGTTCGGTTTCGGGGTCGGTTGACGCTCCCCGCAGCTCTCACAGACAAAAGCTGATTTTTCTGCCGACTCTTCCACCGCCTCGGAGAAACGGTCCTTCAGCCCGGGTTCCGCCTGCATTTGGATCGTCTCGGGTTTTCGGGCGATTTCGTGCGGGTGGCCACAGCTTACGCAGATAAATGCCGATTTCTCCTGCAGTTCCTTCACGGCTTCGGTAAATCGATCGGTCATGCCCTTCTCCTTTCGCCCCTCGTTGCGGGACTCCCCAGCCCGAGCCGAGAATCTCCCCTTCGGCCCGGGCGAAAGCGTGCTTGATACGACTCAATTATAACACAGAGTTCCGCCCCGCTTTCGCCTTTGCCCTTGCAGTCGACCCCCGGGGCGTGCTAACAGTGCGGGACTTTTTCCCCGGAGCCTTCCATGATTCATCTGAGCAATCTCACCCGCCAGCATGGCGCCCAGATCTTGTTTCAAAACGCCAGCTTCCAGATCCTCCCCGGCAGCCGCAGCGGCCTGGTCGGCCCCAACGGCGCCGGCAAAACCACCCTCTTTCGGCTGATCACCGGCGAGGAGCAGCCCGACGCCGGGGAGATCAGCTGTGCCAAGCGAACCGTGGTCGGCTACTTCTCCCAGGAGGTCGGCGACATGGCTGGCCACTCGGCGCTGGCCGAGGTCATGTCCGCTTCGGCCGAAATCGTCGCCTTGGGGGAGCAGATCCGGCAGATGGAGGCCGCCATGGCGACCCCGATGGGGGATGACGCCATGGCCGAGCTCCTCGAGCGCTACGGCGATGCCGTCGAGCAGTTCGAACATCGTGGCGGCTACGACCTGGAGTCGCGGGCCCAGGCGGTCCTCACCGGCCTGGGGATCGGTCCTGAGGACTATCTGCGGCCGGTGGAGACGTTCAGCGGCGGCTGGAAGATGCGCATTGCCCTGGCGCGCATCCTGACCCTCAACCCGGATGTTCTCCTCCTTGACGAGCCGACCAACCATCTCGATGTCGAGTCGATCGTCTGGCTCGAAGAGTGGCTGGCCAGCGAGTTCAAGGGGGCGCTGCTGATGACCAGCCACGACCGCGACTTTATGAACCGGATTGTCGGCCGCATCATCGAGGTGGCCAACCGCACCATCATCACCTATGGCGGCAACTACGATTTTTACTTGCGGGAGCGGGAGGTGCGCCGGGAGCAGCTGCTGGCCAGTCACCGCCGGCAGCAAGAGATGCTGGCCAAGGAAGAGGAGTTCATCGCCCGCTTCGCCGCCCGTGCCTCCCACGCCGCCCAGGTGCAGTCGCGGGTGAAGAAGCTGGAGAAGATCGAGCGGATCGAAATTCCCGCCGAGCAGCGGCTGATCCGCTTCGAGTTCGCCGAGCCGCCACGCAGCGGCGACGACGTGGTCAAGATCGAAGGGCTCGGCAAGAGCTGGCCGCTCCCCGGGGGGAAGGTGAAGTCGGTCTTCGACGGCGTGTCAGGACTGATTCGCCGCGGTCAGAAGATCGCCGTGGTCGGGGTGAACGGCGCCGGCAAGTCGACCTTTCTCAAGGTCCTGGCCGGCCAGACGCCGCCGAGCGCTGGCAGCGCCACCCTCGGCGCCAACGTGCATCTCGGCTACTTCAGTCAGCATGCCATGGATGTGCTGGAACCGAAAAAGACCGTCTTCGAGACGGTGCAGGACGCCCTTCCCCAGGCCTCCATCGGTGTGGTGCGCAACCTGTGCGCCGCTTTTCTGTTTCAGGGGGATGATGTCGACAAGCGACTCGACAAGCTCTCCGGCGGCGAAAAGAGCCGGGTCGTCCTGGCCACCCTCCTCGCCCGGCCGATCAACTTCCTGGTCCTCGACGAGCCGACCAACCACCTCGATATCCAGTCGCGGGAAGTCCTCCTGCAGGCGCTGCAGCAGTTCACCGGCACCCTGGTGCTGGTCAGCCATGATCGCCATTTCCTCCGCTCTCTGGTCGACCGGGTGATCGAGATCGATCACGGCGAAATGCGCGCCTATGAAGGCGATTATGAGTATTACCTGCATAAGAGCGGCCGCGACAGCTGGGCGGCATAAAAGGGACGGCTCTGCAGGTGCCTGTCCCCTTGCAGCTATCCTTGCCGAATAAGGAGTGAGGAGTGGGGAATTTCGCTCTGCTCGGAGCTTTCATCCTTCTGGGAATGGCGCTGCGCCGGCTGCCTGCCACCCCGCCGGGCCTCGCCCGGGGGTTGAACCTCATCGCCCTGTACCTGTCTTTGCCGGCGATGATCCTGCTCAAGGCGCCGCAGATCAGCTTCTCCTCCGAGGTGCTGGTCCCGGCCCTGACCCCCTGGGGGATGCTGCTGCTTTCTGCCGCCCTGGTGCTGGCGGTGGCGCGGCTTCGGGGCTGGTCCCGGGAGACGACGGGGGTACTGCTGCTGGTGGTTCCCCTGGGGAACACCTCCTTCATGGGGGTGCCGATGGTCCAGGCTTTTTTCGGCGAGGGGGGGCTCCCCTACCTGATCGTCTATGACCAGTTCGGTACCATCGCCATTTTCGCCACCTACGGAGCCGTAATCCTGGCACTGTATGGTCGGCAGGGGGCGTCCAGTGTCAAGGCCGTGGCTCGGCGGGTGGTGACGTTCCCCCCCACCATCGCCCTGGTGGCCGGCCTGTCGCTGCGCTCCTGGCTGTATCCGCCGGAGCTGACGTGGGCTCTGCAGGGGATCGCCGCCACCCTCACCCCTTTGGTGATGACCGCCATCGGATTCCAACTGCGCTGGCGGCTGCGCCCGTCCATTCTGGCCCCTCTCAGCTTTGGCCTGGGGGTAAAGCTGCTGGTTGCCCCGGTGGTTGCCCTGGCCATCTTCCGTCTGGCCGGTCTGCACGGCCTGGCGACCGATGTGGCCGTGTTCGAGGCCGCCATGCCGCCGATGGTGATCGCCGGTGCCCTGGCGGTGGCCGCCGGTCTGGATGCCGAGTTGTCGGTGGCGATGGTCGGCCTCGGCGTCATCTTTTCGTTCGCTACCCTCCCCCTGACCTACTTCCTGCTGCAACTCTTTTGAGCTTCTCCCCGAAGCGGATTCCAGGCTGATTTACAGCCAGTACTTCTCCTGGATTTCGCCGGCCGGCGGCTGCCAGCTGTGGCGAATGGCTTCCCGCACCGCCCTGACC
>JACZKF010000440.1 GCA_014860175.1 Desulfuromonadales bacterium
GTCTGCAGCAGCGAGGTGGGGATATGACCGAATCCCACCTGCAGCCCGCCCGCCTGGGCCACCCCCGGCAGCAGCTCGGTACCGGCGCCCCAGGCGCCATCGAGCAGGTTGCCCAGCTCCCGCCCGGCCGCCGCCTCGAACGACTGCAGGTGTAGCTCGATGCTGGCCAGGTTCTGCCGCAGGTGATGGGCGGCGTAGCTCTCGCCGGAGACGCTGCGCAGCTCCTCGACGATCTGCTTCTTCACTTCCACCAGCAGCCCGCGCACGGCGGCGGCGCCGTCCAGGATCTGCCGATCCTTGGCTTTCAAGAGCCGCTTGATTTCAGCCGTGACCGTCGCCATTAGGCTTGCCCTTTATCCGTCCCATCGGTCCCATTGGTCCCATCGGTCCGCTTGCCCTTGTAGTCCTCATAACCTGCCGCTTCCGCGGCCTCGGCCGGGTCATACTCGTAACCGATAAAGGCCAGGAAGTAGGCGAAGGCTTTGCCGGCCTCCTCCTGGCTGATCCAGCCGTTGGCCTGCGCAGCCGTCAGGGAGGCGGAGACTTGCTGCAGCATGGTGGAAAGTTTTGCCACGTCCTTGTCGGCGATCTCCGGCGTCTGGATCTCATAGCCGAACAGTTCGTCCTCCGGCACGCCGGTCAGGTAGCGGGCTTCGACCGCCTGGGTGATGACGTAGTCAAAGACCACCTCCAGCATGTTTTTGATCTTCTCGGCGCGGGCGCCGATGATCTTGCGGGCCGGAGCGTCCATCTCGCCGGCGGTGGCGCGGTTGACGTCGCCGCCGCCGCCGAACCAGTGCTCGGGCAGACCTACCGAACCGAGAATATGGTTGCGGTGCAACCGGGCGGCGGCCGCCGAGTCCTGCGCCTTCATGTCCGGAGAGACGGCCTCCGCAGTCACCTTCTCGTTGTGAATGAAGGCTTCGCCGGTCTTCGGCGGCTGGTAAAGGGCGCGATCCTCCTGGAGCTTCTTGGCGTCCGCCCCCTCCACCGTGATGTCGTAAAAGAAAGCGTTGAAGCGGGCATACTTCTCCGAGCTGTCGTAGAGGAACTGCTCGTAGCCGTCCAGGTGATCGGCGACGGTGAACAGGTCCGAGGTGCCGCGCATCTCGTTGGTCAGGGCGTTGACGGTGAAGAAGAAGCACTGGCCGTCGGTGAAGGTTTCGCGCAGCGCCTGCCCGGCCGGGGAGAGGAAGGACGCGTTCTCGTCGTCCAGGACGATCTTCAGCCGCTTCGGGGTGCCGGTGCCGTCCGGGCTCTTCACCGTCAGGCCGATCTTGATTTTGACGTTCTCCGGGTCGGGGAAGACCAGCTCGATCTGCGCCGGGTCGAGATAGCCCAGCCGCACCCGGCCGGTCTGCTCGGCGACGAAGGTCGGCCAGATCTGCTCGCCGTAGATGCCCAGCTCGCGCACGAAGTTCTCCCAGTGGATGTCCATGCGGTTGACCGGGTCTTCCCAAAAGGAGGTCAGCAGTTTCTCCACTTCCTCGTTGACGCAACTGAAGGGCGCTCCCTTGGCGGCCACGAAGGCGGTCACCACCTCGATGATCCACTTGCCCAGAGGGTTGGTCTTCCACAGCCAGTAAGCGACCTCGATGGCTCGCTCCTGGTTCATCATCGGCAACTCACGGGTCGGTGCGCCGGTCAGCTTGCGGAAGCCGATCTCGTTGAGACTCTCCCCCACGGCGGCCGGCAGGCGCTGCTGCACCTGCTGGTCGATGAAGGTGCCGAAGCAAAACTGGATCAAACGGTTTGTGAGGCTCATCTAGGTTCTCCTGCGGCCAAACAAGTTGCCGAAGATCCGGCCGCCGCGCTCGGCGTGAAAGGTCGGTGCCTCTTCCTCGGGACGGGGCGGGGCCACGGCCGGCTTAAACGAGCCGCTCTGTAATTTGCTGATCGCCATCTCCGAAGCGTCCGGGCCGTCATCGTGCACCGCCGGGGTCAGGATATAGACGAACTGGTCCTTCAGCAGGATCTGGTCGCTGTGCCCCTTGAGGAACTTCATCTTGCCAAACTCCCACAGGTAGGCGCAGGTACCGACGATGCGCGCCTCTTTGTTGGTCGAATGGTGCACCGGCGACCAAGGCAGATAGGCGCCGACATCCTTGGCGTAATTGGCGATGGCCTCGTGCAGGAAGTCCTTGAGCATATTCTCCTCCACCTCCACGCACTCCGAGCCGTACTCGGCTTTCTGCTGGTAGGCGGCGGCGAACATCTCGCCGATGGCGCGCTTCTTCAGCCAGGCGTGCCGGCAGTAGAAGGTCATGGTCGCGCGCTCCAGGCTCCAGGTGACCACCGCCCGATAGTCGTTGTTCTCGCCCGCCTTGGCGCTCGGGTCGAGGGCGGTGACGGTGACCAGCTCTTTGCCGGCCAGCTCGGACGGCTCGTAGTACTGGGCCTGCTCGTCCGGGAAAGGCGAGCCGTCGACCGCGACCTTGTTGCGCATCTCGCGGTTGAAGTCGAAGCTGCCCATGTCCCGCTTTTTCTTCAGCAGGCGCGCCATTGACCAGTTCGCTTCCCAGAGCGGCCGCTCGTTGGGCGTGCCTTCGTCCAGGATGGCGTCATAGACCTTGGAGAAGTACAGCGGCCCGCCGGCCTCTTCATCAGTGAGGGCGATCAGCTGGGAGATCGCCGAGCGCGGGTGAAAGAGGTTGCCGACCAAGAGCGCCTTGTAGCCCTTGCCCAGAGAGCCGATGACAGAGCCGCGGATCCAGCTGATCAGCCGCTTGACCAGGCGCGGGTTCTCGACGTTGTCGTCGTTTTCCATGTCGTCAAAGCGGGCATAGTCGGGGCGGTGCGGGCCATTCTTCAGGCCACGGATCTTGTCCTTGCGGCCGCGGGCCAGATACCAGATGCCGTTCTTGGTCTTGAAATCGTCGTCGCTCCAGTTCTTAGTGCGCAGGTCGCCGAAGTCGTGACGCAGCCTGACGTTCTCTTCCAGCTCCAGTTTTACCGCCACCGTGAAGCCCTGGGCCTGCTCGTGGGTGTCGGAGAACTGCAGGCCGAACTTGATCAGGCCGTGGCAGATGACGTGCAGCGGGTCGCCGAAAGAAAAGAAGGTCGACTTGGCGTGCTCGCGGGGGGCGCCGACCAGGGCGAACTGATCTTCAAGGGCGGCGATTTCGGCCCACTCGTGGTGAAAGTCACCGAAGTCGGTGGTGAAGTAGTGCGGCAGGTAGGTCTGCATGAAGTAGAGCTTGTCCCGCAGCGACCGGGCGATCCGCTCCTTCTTCCGGGCCGGCGTGTCGTTCTCGAAGGGGCTGACGCTCTCCTTGATGAACGCGCGCAGGTCCGCGACCTGTTTGTCGTATTGCCCCTCGCTGAGCAGGGGGCGCTTACGCATTGCCATTGCAGCCCGCCTTGAATGCCGTGGTTAAGGGGTCGAAGCTCTCGGCCAGCACCTTGAGGCCTTCCGGATTGTTCTCGCGCAGCCAGCCGATGATGAACTGCAGGTTCTCTAGGAAGACGCGGGGGCGGTCATAGGCCGGCCCGGTCTCGGCGATCTCCCAGCGTTGCACCAGGGTGCCGAGCTTGGTGATGGCGTCGAGGGAGACAGCGGAGAGATCACCGGCCCGGGTCTCTTCCAGGGCAGTCAGCTCGCGATCGAAGAGCGCCCGCAGCCGCTGCACATTGCTTCGCTTTTGCGCCCGGGCGCGGTCCCAATCGTCCAGGTCTTCATTCGGGCGCTTGCTCTCGGCCTTCCAGACGGAGAGGGTCTGGCGCGATA
The DNA here is from genome assembly GCA_014860175.1 of Desulfuromonadales bacterium. Classification (GTDB taxonomy): domain Bacteria; phylum Desulfobacterota; class Desulfuromonadia; order Desulfuromonadales; family JACZKF01; genus JACZKF01. The sequence goes on from JACZKF010000440.1 coordinate 3,728, forward strand.
CGCCAAGGGCATCCTCTATGTCGGTCAGGCTCCGCCCATCCGCGGTGTACATGCGGAAAGCGACATCGTAGAGCTTGGCTTTAGCGCCCTTCTCGGCCATCAGCGCAGCTCCTTCTCCAGCCGGGCGATCTCGCCGAGGGTCCCCTGCAGCTCTCCCCAGGCCTGCACCAGCTCGTCCATCTGCTCGGCCAACTGCGGCACGTCCATGTCGGCGACCGGGGTCAGCGCGGTATTGAGCCCCTGGCGGATCGCCGCGGCGTTCCCCTCGATGCGTAGGACCAGCCGGCGCCGGCGCTCCTGGGCCTCGGCCAGCTTCCCCCGCATGGCGGTGCGCTCCAGGTTGAAACTCATCCCCTCGGCCCTTTCTCCCGGATCACCGGGCAAAACATGTTGTTCTTGATCTGCTCGACCAGATGCGTCTGCACCTGGGTGTTCAGGTGAATGATCCCGGACAGGTCGCTGGCCAGCCGCTCGTACCCTTTGACCAGCAGCACGTTGTCCTCGTAGTAGCGGGTGACCTTCTGCATGTCGGCGCGGTAGTTCTCCAGCACCGCGGCCAGATCTTTTTTATGCTCGATCATCATCCGGTCGGTCCGCCTCTGGTCGACGTACCAGAAGACCACCGCCATCCCGGGCAGTCCCAGAGTGCTGATGACCAGGGCAACGAACGAAATGGAGATTCCCTCCAGCATTACAGCGGCCTCCAATTCTCAAGGATTTCTTGACAGCTCACGCATCGCCTGCACCCGGCCTGGGCCCGCCGCCGTTTCTCGGGAATCTCCCCCCCGCAGTCCTCGCAATGAGTCCTGGCGGCCCTGGTGGAAGCGGCCGCATCGCGAAGCCGGAGCCGATGGTCGGCCAGTCGATCCGCCTGCCAGGCTTCTGCGGCCTCCTGGGCCTGGTCCATGGCGTCGGGCATTTACAGCCCGAGCCTCCGATCGGTGGCCAGGGCGGCCTGCTCGATGATGCGATCCAGGTCGAGCCCGTATCGCTGCTCGAAGTCGAGGCGATTGGCGGCGGCCCGGCCGATCAATTTCTGCTTGATGAGGGCGAAGCGGATCTCGCCCTCCATGTGGTCGACTTGGCAATACATCCGCTCCAGGTCGCCCCGGCCCGGTGCGGAAG
>JACZKF010000441.1 GCA_014860175.1 Desulfuromonadales bacterium
CGTTCCGCTTCTGACCGCCTGCGCCCCCTTGCTCCCCAGGGAGGCCGACCCCCCAGCCGGCACCTACCGTCTCGCCACCGACCTTCGCTACCAGCTTTCCCGCCGTGACTTCCTTCTGCATGTCCCCCCCGACTACCGCCCTGGTTTGCCGCTGGTGGTCGTCCTGCACGGCGCCTTCAGCACCGGAGCCCAGACGGAACAGGAGACCGGTTTCAGCCGTTTGGCCGATGCGGCGAACTTTGTCGTCGCTTACCCGGAAGGGATCGGCCTGTTCGGCTACCTGCAGCATTGGAATGCCGGTCATTGCTGCGGGCGGGCGGCGGCGGAAGGGGTCGGCGATGTCGATTTCATCGCCGAAGTGATCGACCAGGTCGCCGACCGCCTGACCATCGATCGGCAGCGGGTCTATCTGGTGGGGATGTCCAACGGCGGGATGCTCGCTTACCGCTTTGCAGCCGAGCGCAGCGAGCGGTTGGCCGCCGTCGCCGTCGTCGCCGGGGCGATGGGGAGCGCTTCCGGCGCGCAACCGTCCTGGCAGCTGCCCCAGCCTGGGGGACCCTTGCCGCTTCTGATCGTGCATGGCATGGCCGATGAGGCTATCCCGTGGGCCGGAGGGCTCTCCCCGAAAAAGAAGAGTGGGCGGGGCTTCGTGCCGGGTGCCACGGCCGCCGAGTTCTGGCGCCGGCACAATCACTGCGCGGAAACGCCCGCCGTCATGGAGGCGATCCCCGGCAGTCTGCAGCGGCTGAGCTGGGAGGGGTGTCAAGGGGGGAGTGTGGTGGAGGTCGATCTGCTGCAAGGGTGGGGACATCGCTGGCCGGGTCGCCACTTCATCGACCGGCTGCCGCCGGGCGACCCGCTGCATGAGTACGACGGCACCCGCCGGATCTGGGATTTTTTCAATCACTTCTGAGAACGGAGGCAAACCAAGAGGGATCTTAGCTGCGACCTAACTCAAGCAGCGGAGATAAGTGAGCGTGGTCGAGGAACGACGCTATACAGCGGTTGGGTGTAACCTGCTATCGACTTCCCCGTGCTCCCCAGTAGGGGCTGCAGTGTAGCGTCGCAGATCCACCCTCCCCCTGACCCCCTCCCATACTAGGGAGGGGGAACTTTTAAAAAATGTACATGCACAGCACGCGAACGAGGGTTTTTGCCTTACTCCCTCTCCCCTCTGTGGGAGAGGGCTGGGGAGAGGGGCGCCTCCAGGCATCGCATCCTGACAACCTCCAGCACCCCATCGATATTCGTCAATATTTCATGGTTCCAGAATCTCAGGACCATGAACCCTTGCGAATTCAGCCATTGGGTCCGCTCTTCGTCCTTTTCTTTCTCCAAGGCGTGCTGGCTGCCGTCCGCTTCGACGATGATTTCTTTTTCGTAGCAGACGAAATCGACGATGAAGCGGCCTATCTGTTCCTGCCGCCGGAACTTCAAGCCTTCGAATTGCTTGGCTTTCAGATGCTGCCACAGGAGCCGCTCGGCATCTGTGGAGTTCCTGCGAAGTTCTTTGGCTGACTGTGTCAGATTAACTGGCAGGGTACCCCCGGGCTCATCCTGAGTAACGATCTTCACAGGAACTCGCTCAGCGTCTGCCGAAACTCGACAGCGGTACGTTAAGGGGTATGTAGGAAGGGATGACGCTCGTTCAGCAGAGCTTCTCCACGGTTCTGAAACTGTGTAATGGTGCCCGGGACGGGCATTTAACAGCCGGCGTAAGGTCTTATTTTACCGGCCGATTTTGCACCGGCCCCAAGACACTTACCCCCAAAGTTACCCCATGCCGGAACCGGACGTTAATGGACAACGCACCGGATATTATCACCTGCCGGCCAGCGCCGCAAGCGATCACAGCGGCAGCCATGCCAGCCACTCCCCCCGGTCGAGTAGAGCCACGTCCGGTTTGCTCTTCATCTCGAATCTTGGCCAGGTGGCGGAGAAAACTTTCTTGCCCTTGGCGTACAGTTCCAGACCGCTGACATCGCCTTGATGGGTTTCCGGTTCATACAGGATGGCCAGTTGCCCCGCGTCCAGTTTGACAATAAATCGATTATCGCGCCTCAGCCCCTTCGCCCCACTGCCGGCCTTGATCGCTTTTAAGCAGCGGTCCCGGATCTGCTGCGCTAGCCATCTGTCACCCTTGCTGACTCCCATCACTCTGCCCCTCCCAGCATCTCCAGGTCTGCCCGGACGCTCTCCAGGATCTCGATTGCCCCCCGGTGTCCATCCTCGGTCAGCCCGGCCCGCATGGCGGCCAGCAGGACGGCAACGCGATCATGGCACGATTCCAGCCGGCTCCCGATCACTTCACCCATGGCACACCTCCAGCCGGGCAGATACAGCCTGCAAGCGAGCAGACACAGCTTCCAGGCATTCCGCGCACTCTTGGACTAGATACTGGGCTCCTGGCAACTCAGCGTCGGAGAAGTCGGCGGCCCCCATGGCGCCGTAAAGCAGCTCAAGCTTTGCCCGTGACCTCATTACCAGTTCTTCAGTCTCCAGATCGTCCCACCTCTTCGCCCCATCCGTCAAACCAATTCCATTTTGCATTGTAGTGCCTCCCTGATTGAATTAACTTACATGTTTAATCTTATAACCCTGATTAAAATCGGTGTCAATTGAATTAAACGTTGGTTGTACGATCATATTTATTGACTGAGAGAGTCAAAACTATTGACTGAAAAATCACATTTATTGATCGTAAAAAAGATGACGAATACAAAGAGAAAAAACTGTTTTTTGTCTGCTTGTGGTTAACGATGGTTACCAGGTTTCCAGGTTTCCAGGTTAACTTTTAGTGGTAACCTGAAAATTAAATTCTACCGCTGGAAATATTGGGCGCCGCGCCCCTCATTAATGTTTTGGACCCTGGGAAGGACCCAAGACCCCAAAGCAGGTACAGGTATGTCCCCGGCTGTGTTCGCGTCTTGTGTGGCGGATGGCTGCGCGTGGTGGCGGTTCTTGTCGGTCGCCCCAACCCCTACGATCTTGCCGGCGAGTTCTGCGGATTCGCCCTTGGTGATCGGCTCCCGGACTAGTTCCTTCACCAGTGTAGGGACTAGTCCGCTGTTGAACCGCTCCATGTTTGCTGCCCCTGCTGCCCGCTGCCGCTCCTTCGCCTCCACTTCCAGAAGTGTTTCGGAAAAGCCCCTGGAGTTTTTCCAGGGGCTCCACCAGTGCCGGCCGCGACGGGTAAAAGGTGGCCTCATTCCGCCGGCTCTACGGGGTTTTTTAGCATGGGCAAGCAGAGACACTCCCGTAATTGTCTCACGCGGTGGGGTGGCGTATGCTTTCGGCCCCAGGGCGCGCACCCTTTAAGCCTATTTCTCCGCAGGCAGGGCCAGGAGCCTTTCCTGCACGGTTTCGATGTGCGACATTATCACCGCGTGCCGCAGGCCGCCCACCAGGCGGACAAGATCCTCCGCCTTGATGTCCCCCGCCTCCAGGATGGGGGCCAGGGGGTACTGCTGATACCACGCCCGGCAGACGTATTGGCCGATGGTCGCCAGGTGGGGGTACTTCTCCGCAACCAGCGCCTCCAGCCGCTCCAGGCTGTCCTGCTCAAGCTTCTTGAAGTCCATGGGTAGTCTCCTATAGGTTTGGTGTCGTTCCGCGATGGCTGCGGATTCTCCGGTTGTGACCGGGTACTCTGAATTCAGAGGACCCGATTTTGTCGCTCAGCCAATTCCCAGCAGGAACTCGCTGGCCTCCTCATTCGCCCGCACGCGGATTCGCTCAAGGATTCGCCACATAAACGCCTCCAGTTCTGGCTCCAGCCCGTCACCGGTTATCTTGATCAGCGCGTCCCCGTCCCTCAGGCGGCGGGTTTTGGCGTCCATCATTTCAATCTGTGCCTTGGTCAGTTCTTTCTGGAGCTCGAGCGCCTCCTCGCGGCGTTTGTTCTCCGCCTCGATCTGGTCTTTGATGGCCCATTTATCCTGGAAATTGGTGGCGCCGCTCAGGTTGTCGAACAGCGACCCCAGCAGGTCCCCGGTGGAGGTGATCGTGGTGTCGATGGATTTGAACATTGCCTCGATGCGTTTGGTGTCCGCCTCCAGGTTGGCGATCTTCAGACTGACGGCGAACTCCATAGTTTTGATTTTTTCATTGCTGGCCAGTTCGGCCATTTTCGTCTGGAATGTTTCGGTCTGTTTCTCGGCCTCCGCCATGACGGCTTCGACCTTGGAAATGGGCGTCTCCAGTTCGGCCATCCTGCGGGCCAGCTCGGGGGAGGTGCCGGACAGTTCGTAATAGGCTGCGGCGGTGGCTATGGCGGCTTCGCGGTTATCATCCAGGCTGCCGGACAGGTCGCCCAACTTCGCGCCCCAGTCGATCAGGGCGGAGCGGTTGGTGGTGGCGGCCTGCGATATGGATTGGCTGGCGGATAGCCACTTGCTGCTGGCCTCGTCCCAGACGATCACCCCCATCTCCACCAGGGCGTTGAAGTCCTGCATATCGTCAATGGCAACCCCGGTCTGTTGGGATATCTCCGCCAGGCGCCCGACCACTTGGCCGGATATGGCAACCCGCGTTTTCTCCGCCTCGGCTACTTCACCCAGGATCTTCTGATATTCCTTGGAGTGTTCGGATAAGCCGTAGATCTGCCGCCCCAGTTCGAAAGAGGCTGCCCCCATCGCAGTCAACCCCAGCGCGATACCTGCCGGGCTGGTGGCGACGGCGGCCAGTGCTGCGGCCAGGCCCCCGCCCCCGACGATGGCCCCGGCTACGGCGCTGATTGCTTTGGATACCGCCATCAGGGCTGACAGGACCGGACCGGCAATGATGGCCATGCCGCCGATGCTGCCGGCCAGCTTGACGATTTCCGGGTCCAGTTCGGCAACGAATTTTGCCAGTTCCGCCAGCATTTCCACGAAGGGGCCGATTGCCTTGACGGTGCTGGCGGAGAACGTCGAGAGGGTCATAAACCCGGTGCCGACGATTTCGATGGCCTTTTTTAGCCCGTCCACGGTGGTCAGGTCGGCGCCGTCGAACAGATCCAGAATTGCGGCCTTGACCACTTCCAGCCCGTCGATGAACCCGGAGAAGTCGGCCGTGGCCAGCGCCTCGGGCATGTTTTGGGCGATGCTCTGCAGGGTGGCGGCCATGTCGCCGGCCAGCCCTTCGATGTAGCCGACCAGTTTTGATAGTTCGCCCTCGTTGACCGATGCGCCGATGGCTTGGAATATTCCCGCGATAGCCTCGGCCATGCCGCCGAACTCATCCAGCAGCGGCGTGCCGATGCCGATCAACATGGCCTTGACGGAGTTCTGGATCTTTTGCGACTGCAGGTTGATGTTGTCGGCCATCTTGCCAAACGCGGCGTCCGTCGCCCCGGCGTTGCTGGCCATCAGGCCCATGGTGCCGGCGAAGTTGTCGGCCGCCTTGCCGGTCAGCGACAGGACGACGTTGAGCCCTTCGACCGACCCGAACAGCTTGGCCATCTGCTCGACGTTGCCGCCGGTCGTCTTGGCCACGTCTGCCAGCACCCCCTCGAATCCCTTGGAATTCAGAGCGGCGGCGCTGAAGTCGATTCCCAGCGTCTTGGCCATTTCGGCGGCCTGCTCGGTCGGCTTGATGATGTTCGACAGGGCGGCCTTGATTCCGGTGATGGCGGCACTGGTCGGCAGGCCGGCGGCGGTCAGGGCGGCGACTGCCGACAGGAGGGTTTCAAACGGGACCCCGGCGTTGGCGGCCAGGCCGGTGACTTGGGCCAGGCTGCTGGCCAGTTCCGGCAGCGTGGTCTGCCCGGCCTTGACCGTGGTAAACAGGGCGTCGGAAAATGCTTCGGCGGACTCGGCGCCCTTGCCGTAAGCGTTCAGGCTGGACACCAGCAGGACCAGTGTGTCGCCAAGATCCGCCTTGGATGCGACCGCCAGTTTTTCAGCCCGACTGACGAATGCCAGGCTGTCGGTGTAATCGACCCCGGCGGAGATTGCGCCGTAGATGCCGGCGGTGATCTGGTCAAGGGACTGGGTGGACGTGACGGAATAGTCCAGAATCCCCTTGCGGAACCCCTCCAGTTCCTCCAAGGGCGCGTCGATCAGGGTGGAGATTTCCCGGAACGCTGCATCAAAGTCGCCCGCAGTTTTAACGGCAAAGAGGGTCAGGGCGGCGCCGCTGGTCAGGATAGCGGCCTCAAATTTCAGGATGTTGGTGGTCACGTCCGCGATGGGGGCGGCCAGGTCGCGCAACTTGCCGGCGCCCTTTTCGACATTGCCAATAACTGAGGAAATGGCGCCGGCGGACCTGTCGATGCCCTGGAAGATAATATCGATTGTTTGTTTTGTATCAGCCATGATTGGTCACCAATCCCACGGGGCTAAGGGTTCAAGTTCCATCGGCTTGGCTGCAACCGGCGGCGGGTATGGGCCGCCGGCAGCACTGGCCTGCAATTCGCGGCCGATCCCGCGCATGTGCTCCATAATCCGCCCGGCGTTCTCCTCGGCAATGTCGCCGCTCAGGACTGTCACGGTCGGGACCGGTGCGCCTTCGGTGTTACGCGTGACGTGGACAGATAGGAAAGTTTCGATCTTCCCGGCCGTGGCCAAGCCCCGCAGGTGGTCAAGCATGATTGGAATCCGCTCCTTGCTCACGGCCGATCTCCTCGGGTAAGGGCCCCCGGCCGTAACCGGGGGGCGAGTTAAAGGTTATTGCTGCGGCGTCTGCCCCGGCGTCTGCTGTCCAAAAACCCGGCCGTGGATGTCTTCGAGTGCGGCCCGCTGTAATACCCGGGGGTTGTCGCCTGCCAGGACCGCGCCCCAGAAAAGTTCAAAGCTGGTCGCCTTCTGCGCTCCGCCCTTCGGGCCGGCGTCCTTGCTGCGGACGAAGACCATTTCAGCGGCGGCGATCTCGTCGGCCAGGCCGGCGGCGAGTGCTTTCTTGCCGGTGAAAATTCCAGCCTCAGTTCCCCGGACGGCGCTCTCCGCTATTCCCCGGTTACGGGCGACGGTGCCGACGAAGAGGTTATACAGCTCGTCGATGCGGCCCTGAATCCGCTTGTGGGCCTCAGGGCTCAGGGGGGCATGGGGACTGCACTCCGCTTTCTGTTTCCCGGCGAAGATGTGCGTAACCTTGACCCCGGTTTTTTCGTCGAACCCGGATTGGTCGAAGTGGGCGACGATGACACCGATGCTGCCGACTCCGCCGGTTCGGGGGAGGACGATCCGGTCAGCAGCACTGGCCAGCAGGTAGGCGGCGGAATATGCCTGCTCATTGACCACGGCGGTGATCGGTTTTTTCCCCCGCGCCTGATAGATGTGGTCGGCCAGGTCGAAGAGGCCGTGAACCTCGCCACCACATGAATCGATCTCCAGGACCAGGCGATGCACAGCGGGGTCCGCCATAGCGGCGTCGAATGTCTGCCGGATGGCCTCGTAACTGGTGATCCCGGATGCAGCGGCCAGGTACCCGCCCCGGTGTACCAGTGTGCCGGTAATCGGCAGGATCCCGGTGCTACCTTCGACCCGATGACCAGGGCGGGGGGCGCCGGCTCCCCCACCACAA
>JACZKF010000442.1 GCA_014860175.1 Desulfuromonadales bacterium
ATATAGGAGTTACCTTTTACGGCTGGAATTCGTCTCATTGTGACTTCCGCCCGGTTCCCCACCAAGACCCCGAGTTCGCCGCTATCGCGGGCGAAAGGGCCTTGGTTGAAGAGAATTTTCTGATTGTCGGGGAGATAAACAGGAATGGCAAAATCACTACCCTCGACCTGCAGCAAAACAGGGACGCCATAAACGGCCGATCTCTGCCCAAGCCCAACAACCCGCCCAAACACATGACCCGGCAAGGCGCTGTTTTTGTCCGGGACTTCAACGCTTTGCAGTTGAAGAACAGAGAGCCTCACCCTTCCCGACTCCAGCCATATTCCCTGGTAAGCGACCCGGATAACGTCCCCGATCATTGAGCGGTAGCTTTCGGGGAGGTACTGCGTTGCGCCGCTGGTCTCAAAGGTTTTGAGCGCGGATGATTCGGTGAGAAGGGTAAGCTTCCACTGGGTCTGTTCGGTGACCACCCCCTGCTCCCAGTTCACTCCGCGGTCCGCCAGCTCCTCGGCCGTGTAGTGAACTGGCGGCGAGCATCCGAACAGAACAGTTACCAGCGTGCAAACCAACAAAATAGACTTCATATTCCAGTCCCCCTCCTGAATTGATACCTGTCCGCCACTTGTGGCCCGCCTACCTCCCCAGCCTACGGAATATTGAGGCGCGCCTTGATTTCTTCGAGAATTTTCGGTGAGACGTAGTCCGCAAGAATGTTGAGGAGCTGCTCGGCGTCGACCTGGCCGCCCTGGCCAGCAGAGACTCTCCCCCGGCCGCCGGCGAGATGGCCGTGAACGCTGCCGCCCACCTGGATGTGGCCGTTGCCCGTCGCTACCTGGTGCAGCCCCCCTGTCCGCGGCCGCTCCATTTCCCCTTCGCCGGTAATCAGCCATTCGATATTCACCCAGGGGAACGCCCGCTTGATTGCTTGGAAAAAGTCGGCGGTGGGGTTTTGCTCGCCCCCCAGGTATTTAAATATCTGCGTCCGGCTTTTGCCCGCCGCCTCGGCAAATTCCTCCCGCTTCAAGCCAGACCTCTTGATAACCGCCTTCAGGCGTTCTGGAAAATCCATAAAATCAGCTACTTATAAAAAAGGTCCGTAATTGCTTATTTTTCGCTTGAAAAGTCCGCAATAGGGTACTATCTTGGACCCGTCAGCAAACGAACAGCGCAACAAAATTAGCCCGAGAAAGCCCAAAAAAGGAGGCCATGTGAGACCCCTTGATAGACGAATCGCGTTGCTGCAGGCCGGGGTGAAGCAGTCCGACATCGCCCGCGCCGCCAAGGTCACTCAACCTACCGTCGCCAAGGTCATCGACGATAAAACGACCTCGGACCGGATTCAGCGGCTGATCGCCAAGGCGATCGGGAAGCGGGTGGAGGAGGTGTTCCCGGCCCGGTACGGCAAGAGCCGGTCGGACCGCGTCCTAGAGCGGCTTGCCGGCTGAGAATAACACGGCCGTGAAGATTAACGAAACGCTTTTTAACACAGGAGGCAAGGTCATGGTCCCAACCAACAGAGAAATTATCCGCGAGAGGATTCAAAGCTTTCGGTCTCTTCTCAGCCAGGCCGAGGCGGCAACGCACGGACCGTGCGTAGATCTTGACGAGTTCGCCAAGTTGCTGCGGGAGGTTGACGCAAGGCTTCGCCAGTTACGCTTCGAGGTGATCAGCACTCTTGGTATCGCACAGCCCGTCGTAGACGAAAAGACGGTTGCTGACCAGACCATTGAAGACCAGGACAATCCTTGTCATTGCTGCCACTGCGAAGATCGCCGCCGGCGCCGGGCGGGTGAGCTTTATGCCGTATCGGCACTGTACGAGCCGATACCGCAGATACGTTCGCCGCACTGGGATCACCGCGTCAAAAAGGGCGCTATGCGGGCGGAAGAGGCAGAAAAAACCGGTCAAGCTCTTCCGCCGAGTAAAGCCTGATTTTCAGGAGGAGATCGCGCAGCGCCTCCACTTCGGAGCTGCCGCTGCCGGACAGCTCATGGCTGGAGCACTCGCCTTGATCGTCATAGAGAAAGGCTTCGTACTTGGCTCTACCGCCACCAAAAAGCATGAAATGGACTTCGATGATGAAACGCTCGGCCTCTTTGATCAGCTCAAACCGCGTGACCCTGCTAAGCCCCTGTCCTCTGTCGAGTGGCAACATGACCGACCTCCTGCTGAAGTTTGATGGGGCGATCGTAGCAGCAGGGGAATCCAGCCGGCAATCTCAATTAGGGAAGTTTTTTTAGACATGGCCAAGCGCGTCGATCCGAATCAGCTCCCTCTCGACTTTTCCGCCCAGGTGGAGGCGTACATCGAGGTGCGATCGGAGATCCTCGAGGCGATCGAGGCGGCGCCGGTCGGGGTGAGCGCGGAGAACGAATTCGAAGCCTGCATCGAGATCGCCGCCGCCTGCAAGAAAGCCTATCGGGAGGCGCGCTTAAGCCGGGAGCAGCTGGTCGACGGGATCAACGCCTACTTCGGCCGCAGCGACGCCGGGGCGAAGAGCGACCCGCCCATCTGCCGCAAGCCGCTGTCGATCGACATGCTCAACAACTACCTGTCGAAGCCGACCGAATACCCGCTGCCGGCCTACCTGCTTTACGCCATTCACCACGTCACGGGGTGCCTGGAGCCGGCCCGGGTGATTCTGGCCGCCGAAGGGGCGCAGGTCGCCACCGCCCGCGAGGTGAGGCTGATGCAGCTGGGGAAGCTGGAGGAGACGCTGGCCGAAATGCAGCGGCTGCGGCGGGAGATCAAGGCCGGCCAGCACGGGTAGGACCAAGGTTGGAGGGCGAGTACAAACTAAAGTTTGAGGTCGGAATGATTTGCAAGTGTCGAATTAAGTAATGGATATCACGGATTAGCAATCACGCAAGAGGGAGGGCAAAAAAAATGATGTCCACGCGCAGCACCGCCGAGGCGACCCTGCTTTTCGCCGGCCTTGCCCTGGCCGGCTCGGAGGGACCCTGGTTCCCCTGGATCAACCTGGCCGGAATGGCCGCCTTTTGCGCCTTCGCCGCCCTGGCGTCGCGCCGCGCAGGGGGCCGGGCGTGAGCAGCTACAACCGGATCGCCGCGGTCAAAACGACGGTCGCCGTTTTGCGGCACCTGGCCGACCAGAAACAGCCGGTCAGCGGGCAGGACGTGGCCAGGGCGCTGGGGCTGCCGCACGGCACGGTCATGTGCCACCTGGTCACGCTGGAGGACGAGCGCCTGGTGCGCAGCGTCGGCGGCGCCTGGGAGCTCGACATGGGGCTGGCCCTGTTCTGGGCACGGAAAAAATCGCAGCTGCAGGGACAGATCGCCCGGGCAGCGGATGAACTCAATCAACTGGAGGTGTGAGGATGGCGGGGAGAAAAAAGCTTGATCCGAAAACCAAGCCGACCCTGGCGGAGCAGTATGCGGGCCCGGATCATAAAGAGCGGATCGAGGACGCCACAGCGGCGGCCTGGGAGGCCGAGGAGATGACCCGCCGGCAGGGGGAGATCGCCCGACAGGAGCAGGAAGACAAAGAGCACCAGATCGCTCAGTGCCATCAGGCCATCGGCAGAATTCAGGCCGCCAAGATGTTCGCAAAATTCGGAAACGTTTCGGAATTGATGTGGGTAAACGACGTCAAGGAAACCAAAATTTACAAGGATGTCCCCGGCCTTGAGACATGGGAAAGGTTTTGTAATTCGCTTGGTTATACGGCGAAGCATATTGACGACCAACTGAAAAACCTTAATACCTTTGGCGCGGCGTTTTTGGAAACGGTTTCGGATTTACGGGTGGGCCACCGCGAACTCCGAAAACTCCGCCAGCTCACCCACGACGGCGCCATCGAGATCGACGCCGAGACGATCCAGATCGGCGACGAGCGCATTCTCCTGGCGGACAAGGAAGAGCTGCAGGACGCCCTGGAGCGGCTGATCGAGGCCAAGGACGCGCTCCTTCAGGAGAAGGAGATCAACCTGCGCACCAAGGAGCGGCTGATCCAGGACAAGCAGAAGCTGGTCGAGCGCCAGGCCAGAGACCTGGCCCGCTACGAGGGGGAAGCCGAGAAGAAGGGGCTCTCCGCCGACGAGGAGGCGTTCATCAAGCAGTGCACCACCGCCCGGGTCACCATCGACGGCCTTTTCTCCCGGTTCGACCCCGACTGCAACCCGCTGCCCGAGAACGCCACGGCCCGCATGAAGGCGGCGCTGATGGAGACTTTGGGTTACTTCAAGCGGGTGGCGGACGCTACGTACGACACCGCGGGCGACCTGTACGGCGACCCGGAGCTGGACGGCAACGGCTGGGTGCAGCCGAACCTGCGGGCCGCCAGCGAACTTCTGGCGCAGGAGCGGCAGAAGAAGACGGGCCAGGAGGGCTGAGGCATGGACTGGGCGCGGGAGATGGCCGAGCGGCTCGGCCAGGCGGTCAACGGCGAGAAGGACCGCATTATTGCCGAATACCAGGGGCTGTCCGGCAAGAGCCCGGCCACCTTGTATCGCATTGCCGCCAAGCACGGCTTCGGCAGCGGCCGCAAGGCTCGCCAGGACCGGGGGCAGCTCAAGAGCGGGCTGACCGATGAGCAACTGCGGTTTGTCAGCACGCTGATCCAGGAGAGCGCCCGCGAGGTCAAGGGGACCATCCTCCCCCTTTCGGAGGCGCTGCAGATCGCCATTGATAACGGCGTCATCGCCCCTGGGCAGATCTCCGAGGCGCGGCTGCAGGCCATTTTGCGCGAGCGGGAGATGAACAGCACCGCCCTGGACGCCGTCGCCCCCTCCATCCGCATGGCGAGCGAGCACCCCAACCATGTCCACATTTTTGACGCCTCGATCTGCATCCAGTACTACCTCAAGGGGGGCAAGGGGCTGCGGATCATGGACGAGCGCGACTTCCGGGAGAAGAAGCCGGCGAGCTTCGACAAGATCAAGCAGCGGCTCTTCCGCCTGGTGCTCGCCGACCATTTCAGCCACCAGCTGTTCTTCAAGTACTACGTGGCGGCCGGCGAGAACCAGCAGGTCACCTTCGACTTTCTCACCAGCGCCTGGCGCGGCGGCCACCACGAAAAGCTCCCCTTCCGCGGCGTGCCCAAGTACCTGCTGATGGACGCCGGCAGCGCCAATATCGCCAAGGGGATTCTCAACCTGCTGGAGCGGCTGGAGATCGAGATCCCCAAGAACATGCCGCACAACCCCCGCCGGCAGGGCTCGGCCGAGTGCGCCCAGGAGATCATCGAGACCCACTTCGAGGCGCGGCTGCGCTTCGAGCCGGCCTCTACCATCGAAGAGCTCAACGCCTGGGCGCTCGACTGGCAGGCCCACTGGAACGCCACCCGCATTCACCGCCGCCACGGCATGACCCGCACCGCCTGCTGGCTCACCATCCGCCAGGAGCAGCTGCGCGATTTGCCCACCGACGAGATCCTGCGCGACCTGTACGCCGAGCCCGAAGTCGAGCGCACCGTCCGCCAGGACAATACGATCAGCTTCCGCGCCCTGGACTACCGCCTCAAGCACATCGCGGGGATCCGCCCAGGGAAGAAGGTCAGGGTGGTGCTGCGCCCCTATCACTGGCCCGAGGTGGCGGTGGTCTTCGGCGAGGCCGAATACCTGGTATCTCCGGTCGGCAAGCTCGCCGGCGGCTTTTCGGCCGACGCCGCCATCATCGGGCGGGAGTTCAAGGCGCAACCGGAGACGGCGGTGCAAAAGGCCCGCAAGGCCAATGAAAATCTGGCTTTCGGCGAAGAGCGCAAAAAGGGAGACGCCCCCTTCGGCGGCACGCTGCAGGTTTTCGGGCACCAGGCGGACAAGCTCGTGGCGGTCCCGATGCCCCGGCGCGGCACGCCGATGGAGGTCAGCCGCTCGGCGGTGGCGCAGGAGATCACCATGGTCGAGCTGTTCAAGCGGATCCGCTCCGAAACGGACGTGGCGATCACCACGGCGCTCAACCAGGAGCTGAAGGCCTTTTTCGGCACCAGCATCGAGGTCAAGGCGGCCGATGCCGTCATCGAAGCCATCGCCGCCGGGCTGGACTGGCGGGAGCCCGCCCAGGTCAGGCGGCAGGCGCTGTAATCAACCAGGAGGAGGTCAGGGATGAAACGGAAAGAGTGGTTCGCCAGGTTGTTCGAGGTCGGCGGCCAAGGCGGTCAGTTGCTCGTCTACCGCGAACACGACGCCGGTAAGGACGTGACAATTGTGCATCACATCACTGAAGCGAGCGGGGCTCAGATCGATTCTTCCATGAAATTCAGGGGGGAGGGCCAAGAGAGAGCCGCGCAGTGCCACATCGATGAGCTTGAGCTTGACGACGCCGAGCGCATCTATCTGGCGCTGCAGGGTCTTGTTGACGCCCCAGAGGGGGCCTGACATGGCCGGAGCCGGTGTCTACACCATGGCCTTCGCGCCGATCCTGCTCAAGCAGCTGGTGGTCGACTGCGACCTCAGCCAGGCCGACCTGGCCGAGGCGATCGCCGCCCGGGTGGGGCGCAGCGTCAGCCGGGCGACGATGAACCTCTGCCTCAACCGCGGCCAGATCCCCCCGACTATCGCCGGCTTCCGGGAGGGGCTGGAGGACGTCCTGCGGGAGAACCACAGGGTCACCTCCTGGCTGCTCGATCGGGGGTTGTCCATCGATCACGTCTGGCGCTCGCTTGGCCAGGATCTGCGCCTGAAAATGCCGGCCGGCCACGGACGGCGCTCGCAGCAGCGCAAAGGACCGGCCCTGGTCGCCGGCAACCCCGAAACCATCACCATTGCATGGGAGGTCGAAATGATCCAGCAGGAGGCACTGAAGCATTTCAAGCTGTTTCGCAACCCGTTCATCGACGACATCCAGAAGGACGCCGACATCTACATGTCGGACGAGCACCGCTACATCGAGGCGGCCATGCTCGACGCCGCCCGGCACGCCGGTTTTCTGGCGGTCATCGGCGAGGTCGGCAGCGGCAAGAGCGTCATGCGCCGCAAGGTGGTCGAGGCGCTGAAGAAAGACTCGGACACCCTGGTCATCTACCCGCAGATGATCGACAAGACGCGCCTCTCCGCCGCATCGATCTGCGACGCCATCATCCAGGATGTCAGCTCTGAGAAGTGCCGGGCCAAACTGGAGGACAAGACCCGCCAGGTGCAGCGGCTGCTCCTCGACCGGGCCAAGTCCGGCTACCGGGCGGTGCTGATCATCGAAGAGGCGCACGATCTCAACGTCAATACCCTCAAGTACCTCAAGCGCTTCTACGAGCTGGAGGACGGCTACCGCAAGCTGCTCGGCATCATCCTGATCGGCCAGACCGAGCTCAAGCACATGTTCAACGAGTCGACCAACGTCGATATGCGCGAGGTGATCCGCCGGGTCCAGGTGGCCGAGATCAAGGGGCTCAACGGCCACCTGCAGCACTACCTGGAAGTCAAGTTCAAGCGGGTCGGCAAGGGGGCCGGCGAGATCTTCGCCGACGACGCCTACGAGATCCTCTCGCGCCGGCTCACCAGCACGAGTCGCGACGGCAAGAGTAAGGTCAGCCACGCCTATCCGCTGCTGGTCAACAACTACGTCGCCCGGGCGATGAACCTGGCTTTTGAGATGGGCGAGGCGCGGGTGACGGCCGACGTGGTCGAGGCGATCTAGGGCCGGGCACCGTATGTCGCCTTGGAGGCGAGCTGAGGCGGCTGGCGCGGCTTGGCAGCGCGGCGGCCGGGGCACTGATCGAGCGACTGCGGGCCTGAAGGGAGGTGCACGATGATGATGATTGTGGCTGCCGTGCTGCTGGTAGCGGTCGGCGCGGTGCTTGGCGGAGTCGTTGTTTTTCTCGGATTTATCGAAGAGGAAGAGCCTCGCGCTTGCGAGGTCTGCGGCGACAGCGAGGACGAGGTTCGGGCCGCCGGCCATTACTGGGTCACCCCGGGGCTGTGCAGTCGCTGCGCCCCCTTCCCCCATGAGCATCAATTCAGTGAGAGGAGTTTTTGAATGGCAACCCTGGCCCAGATCGACGGATTGACCAGAGATTTTTCCGACAAACGCAAAGCCCTCTCCTCCCGGGTACGCGCCCTGGAGGATGCGATCGCAGCCCTCCGGCTGCAACACATGCCGGCGATCCGCACCGCGGCCGACGATGTCGCCGAGGCCCAGGCCCTGCTGCACGCGGCGATCGACGAGAGCAAGGGGCTGTTCTCCCGGCCGAAAACGATGACCCTGCACGGCACCAAGATCGGCCTGCAGAAGGCCAAGGGGAAGGTCAAGTTCTCCAACGCCAACAACGTGATCAAGCTGATCAAAAAGCACCTCTCCGAGAAGCAGGAGCTGCTGATCAAAACCACGGAAAAGCTGCTCAAGAGCGGCATCGAGAAGCTTACCGTCGGCGAGCTGAAGCAGATCGGCTGCGAGGTCGCGGAGACCGGCGACGAGATCGTGATCAAGCCGACCGACAGCGACATCGACAAGCTGGTCGACGCCCTGCTCAAAGAAGGGGCCAAAACCCTCCAGGAGGTGGCGTGATGTGCCTGCAGCAACCGGAGAACCCGCGCGAGCGGCCGATGGGGGCGACTGTCGGAATGCACCATTTTTCCCAGTGGGAGTTCGCCCAGGTCCATCTGGCCGGGCTCGAGCGGCAGGCCGCAGCGGAAAAGAGCTGCCAAAGAAAATCGTCGTGCAAGCGCACGCCAGCGGCGGCAGGGGGGCGGTGATGTCACTCAGCGGACGGAGCAAGGCAAAGCTGGAGCGGGCCGGCTTCCGGATCTTCTACCGGGTACCGGCGGAGAAGGTGATCCGGGAAGCCGTCAACGGTTCGCACCGGGTGCATTCGCGGCACAAGACCAAGGCGGAGATGGATCGGGTCTTCGCCGAGCTGATGGAAGATCCGAAGAACCTGGAGATTTAAAGACTGCCGCGGGTGAGGACGCTCTCCCGTTTTTGGCCGGCAGGGTACCTCCTGCCCTGCCGGCCTTTTTTGCTGCCGAGGAGAAAGCCGATGATTCGACGAAAAACCGAAGCCGCCAAAGACTGGACGCCCTCCGATCGGGCCGTTGTTCTGGCGCTGCGCCTGGCCTCCGGCGGCTGGTTGCGGGTGCACGATGTCGCGGAGGAGTTTAGCATCTCCCGGCGGCAGGTCTACCGCGAGTTGGCAATGCTTGAGCGGCATCTTCCTCTAGCGAAGGAGCGGCTCGATGACGGCACGACCGTGTTCCGGAGGGGCCTCTGACCGATGGCCGACGTGATCGCGCTGAAAAAGACGAGCTGGCCCTGTGGCGGCTGCAAATACCTGGGGTGGAAGGGGCTGGGCATCTGGTGCCGGCACCCCGCCCACCTGGAAGCGTACCAGCCGCGGCGGGCCTTCGCCATCCTCGCTGCCGGAGGCAAATGCCGAAGTTACATCGAATGGGAAACGATGGTGCCCGAGGGGCACGAGCCGAAATGGCCGATGCCGGTCTCACTTGTGGAGGTGACGCATGGGTAAAATCCGAGCCGCAAAACTGGAGAACAGCCCCCGCCTCAAGCGGGTCCTCGCCCTGCTCCAGGACGGGGGATGGCACGGCACCCGGGAGATCGTGCGGGTGGCCGATGTCTGCGCGGTCAACACGGCCATGGCCGAGCTGAGGAAGAACGATGTCACGTACGAATGCCGGTGCGTAGGTTCCGGCCGCTACGAATACCGCCTGCTGCCGCGCCCAGGCGAGGCGCAGACCAGCTTGTTCTGATCGACTTTCGACAGGGGGTGACCATGAAACGGATGCTGGTTATCGGGGCAGTGCTGCTTGCCGGCTGTGGCGGCGGGGGTGGGGAGAGTGGCCTTTACCATGGCGGCGCCTACGGCAGCGCGCCGGCCCATTTCGACGAGCCACAGGTGCGGACTCCGGAGAGCGTCGATCACAGCTGCCTGGAGTGCCACTTTGGCGACGGCGGCGAATACGACCCGCACACCCCCTGGCGCCACGGCTTCGCCGAGCACTGGGCGGTCGATGGACAGTATGTGGCCACCTGCCGCAACTGTCACGACGCGGCGGCGATCGCGGGGTGCCATGACTGTCACTGAGGAGCGCGGCAAGGGGCGCGAGGCGATGGGCAAGAGTGAGGGGCACTGTGAGGCGGCGGTAGAGGTCTACTCGCGGGTCTGTGGGTTTTTTCGGCCAGTGCAGCAGTGGAACCGGGGAAAGCGGGAGGAGTTCAGGGAGCGCCGAACCTATCGGACGGATGGGGCGGATTGGACCGATAAAAAAACGAGCCCCGAGGTGCCGGAGGGGGGTGGCGACCAAGGGGCTCTTGAGGAGGCAAGCATATGAAATCACAGAGCCGTCGTCAACTCAAAAATCCGATCGCGGCGAAGCAGATCCAGATCGTCAAGCTGGCCCAGAAGGAACTCGGGCTCGATGACGACACGTACCGCGAGCTCCTCGAGGAGATGTTCGGCGTGCGCAGCTGCACCGAGCTCTCCGTCGACCAGGCCAATGAGCTGATCGACGAGCTGCAGAAGAAGGGTTTCCACCTGCAGACCCGCAAAGCGTACCGGCCGGCTCCGCCACCGCGGACCGGGTCACTGCGGCGACCGGCCGGCGCCCCCCGGGGCAAGGGGAACCTGGTCGCCCTGGCGTCGGCCGAGGAGATCGACAAGGTGATGGCTGTCGCCGGCTTGATCGAGTGGAGGTTTGCCAACGGCCTGCAGCGTTTTCTTGACCGGCGCCTCGGCATCTCCGGGGGCCGGGTGCGCACCGCCGGCGAAGCTTACCGGGCTATCGAGGGGCTGAAGAAGATGTTCGAAAACGGCATGAAGCGCGATTTCGGCCCCGAGTGGTGGACAATGCGCCACGCTGACGCTGCCATTGAGGAATATGTCGACCGCCACGCCCCGGCGGAGTTTCGGAGCCAGGCGACCGGGAAGGTGTACAAGCGGAGCTGATATGCAAAGCCGCGAACTCGCAGAACAGAAGCTCCAGGGGATGCTCGCCGCTGCCGGTCTGCCGGTGAAGCCGAGCTATCACCGCGCCCAAGTCTGCGCCCTGCTCGGCATTTCCGGTCGCACCTTCTACCGCTTCGTCGCCGCCCACGAGGTCGATCCTGACTCCGGCGCCCCCCGCCACAGCTGGACTCTTGACAGTTACATGACGCGGGGGCATCATCGGGTACGGTTCGACGAACTGGTCGGCTACCTGCAGCGCAACCGCACTTACGACCGCCGGCACGCCGACGATCCCCGCCAGCTCGACATGTTCGGCACCTGATCCCCCACCACAACCTGCCAAAGCAAGCCAAACCGCCGCGATCCCACGGCGGTTTTTCTTTATCCTGCCTTTACTTTCGGGGTTCATCCCGACCTCCTGCAACCGGCCCCGGGCCTGACCAGCCCGGGGCCACAACCACCGATACCGAGGGGGCGCCTTAAGCCCCGATAACCGAGGGCCGGCTGCGCCGGCACCCCCGGGGAGCATGGGCTCCCCGGGGAATACCCGCAGGAAGACAGTGACCATGAGCAAAGCCTTCACCGTGATGATCGACCCCGGTCATGGCGGCGCCGATCCTGGCGCCACCGCGAACCATCCGGTAGAGGCGGCCATCAACCTGGCCGTCGCTCGCCGCCTGCGCGAGGTCCTCGAAGCCGAGGGGCACGCGGTCGTTCTGACCCGGCATGCCGATGTCACCCGTTCCCTGGGCGAGCGAGTGCGCCTGGAGCACCAGGAGCGCCCCGACCTGTTCCTGTCGCTGCACTGCAACGCCGCCGCCAATGTGGCCGCCAGCGGCATCGAGGTCTGGACCTCCCCCGGCGACTCCCCGGCCGACCCGGCCGCTACTGCCATCTTCCGCGCCGTCTGCCAGGCATTCCCCGAGCGCCGCGTGCGAACCGATTACAGCGACGGGGACCCAGACAAGGAGGCCCGTTTCCATGTGCTGGTCAAGACCCTGGGCCCGGCCGTGCTGCTGGAGATGGGGTTCGTCACCAACGACGAGGAGCGCGCCTGGCTGCTCAAGCCGAGCGTGCAGCGGCGGATGGCGATGGCGATCGCCGCCGGCATTTTGGCCTGGAGCATCGACGACCACCACGCCCGGATCGACCAGATCCGAGCCAGCCACGGAGAGCCGAGATGCTGACGCGCATCCAGGCCGGTGATGCCGTGCTCTATGCCCCGGCCGCCTACGTCGCGGCGCCCGCCGAGGTGCGGAGCCTGGTGGTTAACGGCTGCGGCCCCCGGGGGTGGCTGCGTGACCTGGTGCCAGATACCTTGTACGGCCTGGACGTCGCCGCCGCCTGCAACATCCACGACTGGATGTATGTCGCCGGAGCCACCATCGAGGAGAAGCGGGAGGCGGACCGGGTGTTCCTGAACAATCTGTTGCGCCTGGTCAACGCCGCCGGCGGCTTTTGGCTGCTGCGGCAATTGCGCCGGCGCCGGGCCCGCACCTACTACGAGGCGGTCGAGCATTTCGGAGGTCCGTTCTTTTGGGACGGGAAAAACCCCGCAGACCACCTGATCACCGCGGCCGCGGCCGCCATTCACGGAGGTAGTGCATGAAGAACCCCCTGTTGTCGAAGACCCTCTGGGTCAATCTCCTGGGGATCGCCGCCCTGCTGGGGCAGGCGAAGTACGGGTTTGTGGTGTCGCCCGAGGACCAGGCGGTGGCGCTGGCCGCCGTCAATCTGCTGCTGCGGCTGGTAACCCGGGAGTCTCTGGACTGGAGCAAGGTGAAGCCGGCCGGTGTGGGGATGATGATGTTGTTGCTTCTCCCTCTGCTGCCGGTGATGAGCGGCTGTTCGCTGCTTAGGGCCGCCGAAGAGCGGCCGGTGCTGACGGAGTTGGCGGTGCGCGCGGCCACCGGCCGCGTTCTGGAGGAGCGCCCGAAATGGGTCGAGCCGACCGAGCGGATCACCGCCGATGCCATCCGGTTGCTGCAGGGCGACGACCCGGTCGGCCTGGCCGATCTGGAATCGTACGTCCTGGGGCAGATCCCCTGGCAGAGGCTGACACCCGAGGAGACCGAAATACTGCGCGTCCTGGTGAGGGCCGTCCGGGAGGAGATCGAGGGGTACCTTGACCGGCAAGGCGTTACCG
>JACZKF010000443.1 GCA_014860175.1 Desulfuromonadales bacterium
CCTATCGCCCTGCGCGACCGGATGGAGATCCTTCACCTCTCCGGCTACAGCGACGAGGAGAAAAAACAGATCGCCTTCAAATACCTGATCCCCAAGCAGCTGAAGGAAAACGGCCTGGAGGGGCAACCGGTCGCTTTCGAGGAAACCGCCGTCTACAAGCTGATCAAGGACTACACCCGCGAGGCCGGAGTGCGCAGCCTCGAGCGGCAAGTCGCCTCGATCTGCCGCAAGATCGCCAAGGAGATCACCCAGCGCCGTCCCCCCCGGCAGTGGATCTCTGCCGCCGATGTCGAGCAGCTGCTCGGGCCGCGCAAGTTTTTCAGCGATGTGGCCGGGGAGGAGGACCGGGTAGGGGTGGCCACCGGCCTGGCCTGGACCGAAGCCGGCGGCGACATCATCTTCGTCGAGGCCTCGCAGATGCGCGGCTGCAAACAGCTGCTGCTGACCGGCAGCCTGGGCGAAGTGATGCAGGAGTCGGCCAAGGCGGCCCTCTCCTATGTGCGCTCCCACGCCGGCGAGTTCGGCATCGAGCCCGACTTCTTCGAGAGCTGCGACCTGC
The DNA here is from genome assembly GCA_014860175.1 of Desulfuromonadales bacterium. GTDB lineage: Bacteria > Desulfobacterota > Desulfuromonadia > Desulfuromonadales > JACZKF01 > JACZKF01. The sequence goes on from JACZKF010000443.1 coordinate 560, forward strand.
ACATCCACGTACCGGCCGGCGCCATCCCCAAGGACGGCCCGTCGGCCGGGGTGACCATCGCCACCGCCCTGATCTCTCTGCTCAGCCGGCGCCCGGCCCGCCGGGATGTGGCGATGACCGGTGAGCTCACCCTCTCCGGGCGGATTCTCCCCATCGGCGGGGTCAAGGAGAAGGTGCTGGCGGCCCGCCGGGCCGGGGTGACCACCATTTTACTCCCCTTGCGCAACCGGGAGAACCTGCGGGAGATCGAGGAGTATGTCCTCCAGGACCTCTCCATCCATTTCGTCGACACCCTGCAGGAGGTGGCCGAGCATACCTTGCTGCCGGCCCGCAACGTCCCGGCCGACGACCTGCTGGCTCCCGGCTACCTGTTCCGCAATGAAAGAGAGCGGAGCAACCCCTCCGGCCTCGGCCATCATTCCTGAGCCCCCGCTCCGCCTGGCCGAAGGAATCGGATCCTTCGGCTTGCCAGCGTTTGGCCAATGTGGGTATGATCAGCAAAAATAACGGGCTCTTGCCCGAACCGAGGTGAATCACCCATGTCGCATCTGTTCTCCCGCCTGGCCTTGCTTCTGGTTCTGCTGTTCCTCGCCGCCCCGGCGGTGCAGGCGCAGAAACTGGAAGAGAAGGTCGCCACCCATCTGCTGAAAAACGGTCTGAAACTGCTGCTGGTGGAGCGCCCCGAATCGCCTACTGTCGCTGCCTACATCACCATCGGCGTCGGCTCGGTCCATGAGACCAGCCAGAACCGGGGGGTGGCGCATCTGCTCGAACACATGTTGTTCAAGGGGACCGAGACCATCGGCACCCGGGATTTCCGTCAGGAGAAACCGCTGCTGGAGGAGATCGAAAAAGTCGGAAGCCGTCTCGATCGGCTGAAGAACCAACCCGGGGCAGACCCGCAGGAGATAGCGGCTTTGCAGCAGCAGTTGGACCGACTGCAGGCGAAGCACGGCGAGCTGGTGATCAAGGACGAGTTCTCCCGCATCTACGCCGAGCATGGCGGGGCCGGCTTCAACGCCTTCACCAGCAAGGATCTGACCACCTATCTGGTCTCCCTGCCGGCCAACAAGCTCGAGCTGTGGGCGGCGGTCGAGTCGGACCGGATGCAGAGTGCAGTCCTGCGCGAGTTCTACACCGAGCGTGAAGTGGTGATGGAGGAGCGGCGCCGCTCTTACGAGACCAGCCCCCGGGGGCTGCTGTACGAGAATCTGCTCGCCACCGCCTTCACCATGCACCCCTACCGCAACCCGATCATCGGCTGGATGTCCGACCTGGAGAACCTGACTCTGGAGGAGACCCGGGATTTCTTCCAGCGCTACTATGCCCCGGTCAATACCGTCATCGCCCTGGTCGGCGACATCGACACCCCGGCGGCCATCGCCATGGTCGAGCGCTACTTCGGCAACATCCCGGCCGGGACGCCGGTGCCGCCGGTGGTCGCCGTCGAGCCGCCGCAGGTGGCCGAGAAGCGGATCCACGTCCGCTTCGACGCCGAGCCCCAGCTCTCCATCGCCTTCCACAAACCGACCCTGCCGGCCAAAGAGGATTATGTCTTCGACCTGATCGACCTGATCCTCGGCCAGGGGCGCACCTCCCGCCTCTACCGCGCCTTGGTGGTGGAGAAGGGGCTGGCCACCTCGGTGTCGACCTCCTCGGCTCCCGGCTCGCGCTTCCCCAACCTGTTCGTGATCTCCGCCGTCCCGCGCTTCCCCCACACCCCGCAGGAGGTGGAGGCGGCGATCTATGAGGAGCTCGAGCGGCTGATCCGCGAACCGGTGCAGCCCGAAGAGCTCGAACAGGTCCGCACCCGGCTGCGCACCGACCGCCTGCGCTTTTTGCGCGGCAACGACGGGCTGGCGCGGATGCTCACCTACTACGAGACGATCGCCGGTGACTGGCGTTACGTCGTCACCTACGACGAGCAGGTGGCGGCCCTGACGGCCGCCGACGTGCAGGACGTGGCGCGGCGCTTCTTCACCCCGACCAACCGCACGGTGGCCATTCTGACCCGGGGAGACAACTAGCCATGTACCGGAATTTCATCCCCGTTGCCGTCCGCGCCCTCTGCCTGCTGCTGCTGTTGGCGCTGGTCGCTTGTGCCCCTTCGCGCCCGGGGCTCGAGCGCCTGACCTTTGCCCCCCTGGAGTTCCATCCCCCCGAGGTGGAAATCATTGAGCTCCCCAGCGGCGTCCGGCTCTACCTCAAGGAGGACCATGAGCTGCCGCTGGTGGAGATCAGTGCCCTGGTCGGCGCTGGCTCCATCAGCGTGCCGGCCGACGAGACCGGCATGGCCGGCATCTTCGCCGCCCTGCTGCGCACCGGCGGCGCCGGCGAGCGCGGCCCGGAAGAGCTGGAGGAGGCCCTCGAGCGCCTCGCCGCCGACCTGTCGGTGGCGACCGAGACCTACACCACCGGCGTCGACCTTTCCCTGCGCACCGAAGACCTCGCCCCCGGGCTGGCCATCCTCGCCGATCTGTTGCGCCGCCCCGGCTTCGACCCCCGACGGCTGGAGATCGCCCGGCAGCAGGCGATCGAGGCGGTGCGCCGGCAAAATGATCTCCCCGACTCCATCGCCGACCGGGCGCTGATGCAGGCGATCTACGGCGATCACCCCCTGGGGCGCTATCCGACGGTGGAGAGCCTGCAGCAGGTCGAGCGCGACGATCTGATCGCCTTCCATCAGCACTATTTCCACCCCAACAACCTGTGGCTCGCCGTTTCCGGCGATTTCCAGCGCGGCGAGCTGCTGCGCCTGCTCGACGAAGCGTTCGCCGGCTGGGCGCCGGCCGAGGTCGCCCGACAGGAGATCCCCCCCCTGCAGGAAGTCGGTCCCGCTGCGGTGCGGGTGGCCGACAAGGCGATCCCCCAAGCCACCATCCTGGTCGGTGAACTGGGGATCGACAAGGACCACCCGGACCTGCACGCGGTGCGGGTGATGAACTACATCCTCGGCGGCGGCGGCTTCAACTCCCGGCTGATGCGGGAGATCCGCTCCAACCGCGGCCTGGCCTACTCGGTCTACTCCACCTACCAGGTCGGCCGGCGGCTGCCGGGCCCCTTCGTCGCCGGCACCGAAACCAAGACCAGCTCCACTCTCGAGGCGGTCGGCCTGCTGCGGCAGATCATGGAAGAGATGCGCACCACCGCGGTGACCGAACAGGAGCTGACGCTGGCCCGTGAGAGCCTGGTCAACTCCTTCGTCTTCGCCTTCACCGACACCCACAGTGTCGTTACCCAGCAGATGCGCCTCGACTGGTTCGACTACCCACCCGATTATCTGGTCACCTTTCGCGACAAGGTGGCGGCGGTGACCGCCGACGACGTCCTGCGGGTCGCCCGCCGGCATCTCAACCCCGAACGCCAGAACATCGTGCTGGTCGGCGACCGGAAGCAGATGGGGGATCTGTCGGTCCTCGACCTGCCGGTGGAGACGATAGAACCGTAGGCAAGCCATGGAACTTTTCCTCGCCTTTACCCTGCAGCTGTTCATCCTGGTCGACCCGGTGGCCGGGGTGCCGGTCTTTCTCTCCATCACCCCCCACAGCACCCCCGCCGAGCGCCGGGTCATGGCACGGCGGGGATCGTTCGTCGCCTTCATCATCGTCGCCTTCTTCCTGATGTTCGGCTCGGCGGTCCTCGGCTACCTGGGGATCACCACCGCGGCGATCCGCATCTGTGGCGGCATTCTCCTCTTCGTCATCGCCCTGGAGATGCTCTACGGCCGTTTTACCGGCACCGGCACCAGCCGCCGCGAAGAGCAGCTGGCCGGCGAGAAGGCCGACATCTCCATCACCCCCCTGGCCGTCCCCCTGATGGCCGGGCCTGGGGCGATTACCACCGCCCTGATCTTTGCCGACCGCGCCGCCAACCTCGGCACCCATCTGGCCCTGCTCGGCGGCTGCGTCCTGGTCTTTGCCGTCAGCTACCTCTTCCTGCGCCAGGCCGACCGGTTGATGCGTATCCTCGGCGACCTCGGCACCGCCATCCTGACCCGCATCATGGGGCTGATCCTCGCCTTCCTCGCCGTCCAGTACACTGTCGACGGAGTGCGCAGCGCCTTCGCCTAGTGCCGCTTGACCCGTCGCCCCTGCCGCACCCAGGGGATGCAAGTCAAGATCTTGCCTCACGCGACGACGCAACGACGCAACGACGCGACGAAAGGCAAAAGCGATAATCTTGGTCCCGTCTCACGCGAAGGCGCGAAGGACGCGAAGAACTTCAAAGGCAAAATCTTCCCACCCAAGAACCTTAAATGATTTCAGGTTCTCGTCGCGATCGTCGCGTCGTTGCGTGAAACCGGTTTATCTTTGGTTCTCTTGGGAAGGCGACCACCCCCCACCCCTCCTAATCTA
>JACZKF010000444.1 GCA_014860175.1 Desulfuromonadales bacterium
GTCCTGGGCGACCATCAGCCGCTTCAATGGCAGGGGGCTGCTGGGCCAGGTGGTCGCCAGGAAGACCGGCGCCCCGAGCGGGGTAGTGCGAGGATCGACGGCCAGGCTGCGCTGAGCCGTCAGCGACACGCCGAGGGCTCCCGGCGGCATGTCGCCGGCGTCATGGAGCTCCCGGAAAAAGACATAGCTGGGGTTCTCGGACAACAGCTTGGCCGTTTTATCCGGGTTCTTGCGAGCCCAGGCGCGGATGTTCTGCATCGACATCTGACTGGGGGTCATCTCCCCCTGCTCGATCAGCAATTTGCCGATGGAACGATAGGGATGGCCGTTCTGGTCGGCGTAGTTCACCAGGAAGGTGGCGCCATCTTCCAGAACAATCCGCCCCGAGCCCTGAATGTGAAGGAAAAACAGCTCCACCGGATCTTCCACCCAGCCGAGGATCTGCTGGCGCTGCAGCGGCTGCTGCTGCCCGTCGATCGCCTCCCGGTCCCAGTAGGGGACCACCCGCCGCCCTTCCAGGCGACCGCGCAGCCGATAGTTACCGAGTTCGGGATAGACACTGCGCAGATCGATCACCAGCAGATCGTCCGGGACCCCGTATAACGGCAAGCTGAAGCGCTGGCTCGGCGTGCGGCTCCCCCGCAGATCAGGGACATAGTAGCCGGTGATCATGCCGCTGTCGCTGCCGTCGGGGTTGACCACCCGGTAAGGGATGAAGCGGCTTTCGAAAAAGGCCCGGGCTCCCTGGCTGTCCGCCGGATCGAGAGTGGCCGCTTCGGCACAGACCTCCTGCCAGCCAGCGCGCAGGCGCAACACCTGACAGCTCTTCCGAAACACCGGCAGCGTCGATCCGGGTTCATCCTGCAGCCAGCCGTCCACCTCCTCCCAGGAAACCGCCTGCAGCGGCCTGGGTGGAGGAGGCGGTTCAGGTGGTTGTACGACCTCCACCGGGAGCGGAACCGGCTCCTCCCGGGGGACGGCGCAGGCGTTGAGGAAGAGAGCGGAGGCGAGCAGGATGGTGCCGGCAATGGATCGGGAATAAGTCTTCATGAGATTACAATCTGTATGATTTTCAAGGGGTTCACGACCGAAGAGACCGACGGCATTCTACCTTGCGAGGGGAGAAATGAAAAGCTCAATCGAGGCAATCTGGAATGGGAGACCGGCCCGAGGCCGGAGGAATGTCTGGCAGCGATTTGACAGAGGCGCCGGTGACGGTAGGATGCAGAGACAACCAATTCTTCCACGGAGGCAGACCATGAAAGTTCTGGCTTTTAAGCGCCCCGCCCGCACCGAGGGGCGCGTCGCGCGCTACATCGAGAACCGCACCGCCATGCTCCCTTCGGATCTTTTCCTCTGGGCGGCCGGCGGCGCCATTGCCGGCTCGCTGGCCCTCAAGGTGATGCACCGCGACATCGACTCCAACTTTGTCGGCCAATGGGCCCCGGTACTGCTCATTCTCGGCATGTACAACAAGATGGTGAAGCAGCGCGGGCATTGAGTGTCCGCAGGTGAACAGAAAAAGCCCGGGATTGGCTCCCGGGCTTTTTTCTGTTTTCAACCGTTGTGGCAGTCGATCAGACCAGGCCCATGGCGACCATGGCATTGGCAACTTTGGTGAAGCCGGCGATGTTGGCACCGACCACGTAGTTGCCAGGGGAACCGTATTCCTCGGCAGTTTCGTAGCAGAGGTTATGGATGTTGACCATGATCTGCTCCAGCTTCTTCTCGGTATAATCGAAGCTCCAGGAGTCGCGCTGGGCGTTTTGCTGCATCTCCAGGGCCGAGGTGGCAACACCACCGGCATTGGCCGCCTTGCCCGGGCCGTAGGCGGTGTTGGCGTCGAGGAAAACCTTGACCCCTTCGGGGGTGGTCGGCATGTTGGCCCCTTCGCCGACGGCAATGCAGCCGTTTTTCACCAGCAGCTTGGCGTCCTTGCCGTTGATCTCGTTCTGGGTGGCCGAGGGCATCGCCACGTGGCAGGGGATCTCCCAGATATTGCCGCCGGCGATATACTTGGCATCCTTGTGGTAGGTGACGTAATCGCTGACGCGGCGACGCTCCACCTCTTTGAGCTGCTTGATCAGATCGAGATCGAGCCCTTTTTCGTGGAAGATGACGCCATTGGAGTCGGAGCAGGCGACGCACTTGCCGCCGAGTTCATGGATTTTTTCGATGGTGTAGATGGCGACGTTCCCCGAGCCGGAAACCAGGCAGGTTTTCCCCCCGAACGAATCGCCGCGGACCTTGAGAGCCTCATTGATGAAAAAAGTGGCACCGTAACCGGTCGCCTCGGTGCGCACCAGCGAACCGCCCCACTTGATCCCCTTGCCGGTCAGCACGCCGGCCTCCCAGCGATTGGTGATGCGCTTGTACTGGCCGAACATGTAGCCGATTTCGCGGCCACCGACACCGATGTCGCCGGCCGGCACGTCGGTGTGCTCCCCCAGATGGCGGTAGAGTTCGGTCATGAAGCTCTGGCAAAAGCGCATGATCTCGTCATCGGACTTCCCCTTCGGGTCGAAGTCGGAGCCCCCCTTGCCGCCGCCGATCGGCATGCCGGTCAGGGAGTTCTTGAAAATCTGCTCGAAGCCGAGGAACTTGCTGATCCCGAGGTAGACCGAGGGGTGAAAGCGCAGCCCCCCTTTGTAAGGACCGAGAGCGCTGTTGAACTCGACCCGGAACCCGCGGTTGATATGGACCTGCCCCTTATCGTCCTGCCAGGGCACTCGGAAGATGATCTGCCGCTCCGGCTCACAGATGCGCTGGATGATCTTGCGCTCCATGTACTCGGGGTGTTTGACCAGAACCGGCCCGAGGGTTTCCAGCACCTCGCGCACTGCCTGGTGGAACTCCACTTCGCCGGGGTTGCGGGAAAGGACTTCCTGGAAAATCGGTTCGAGCTTCTCGTCAATTTGCGCAGCCGTCATGCGAAGGTCTCCTTCTGGGTGATAAAGACAATCAAAAGAGGGTGCTACCCCTTACGATCAAGACCACCACACAGCTTCAGGATCCGTGCCACTTTGCTGGATTTCTGATCATTCCAGCCAAACCATTGATCACATGTGCCTTTTTCCTGGGCATAAAATAACTCATGAACAGATTTCAGGCACAGCTGTGTGTAGGATTTACTCACACAGGTACTCAGGGGATTGTCGAGGAGAGGAGCTGACGACGGAAGGTGTGAATCAGAGCATGTCCACGGGATCGACATCGACCAGCAGCGTGACTCCGGCCGGCACCTGCCGGCGCAGATCGTCCAACACCGGCAGCAGCCGGCGCAAGGGGGGGCGGGTGGCGGCTTTGAGCAGCACCTGAAAACGGCTTTTGCCGCGCAAGCGGGCCAGGGGGCAAGGAGCGGGGCCGAGCACCTCGACCTCCGCCCCCCGCTCCGCCAAGGCCGCGGCCAGAGTGCCGGCGGCCCGGGAAGTCTTCACCTCGTCGAGCCCCGCCAGCACCAGGTTCACCAGATGCCCAAAGGGGGGATAGGCCAGTTGCTGGCGCATCTCGGCCTCCTCGGCGTAAAAGCCGGAGTAGTCGTGGCGGGCGGCATGGACGATGGCATAGTGCTCCGGCGACCAGGTCTGCACCAGCACCCGTCCCGGGCGTTCACCACGCCCGGCTCGCCCGGCGACCTGGGTCAGCAGGGAAAAGGTCCGTTCGGCGCTGCGAAAATCGGGGAAGTTCAGAGTGCTGTCGGCATTGACCACCCCCACCAGGGTGACTGCGGGAAAGTCATGCCCCTTGGCGATCATCTGGGTCCCCACCAGGATGTCGATCTCCCCCTGCTGCATCGCCGTCACCAGCCGCTGGTGGGTCCCTTTGCGGACCGTGGTATCGCGGTCCATCCGGGCAATGCGGGCAGCCGGCAGCAGCGCCGCCAACTCCTCCGCCAGCCGTTCGGTCCCGGCCCCTTCCGGCTGCAAGGTGGCACCCTGGCAGCGGGGGCAGGTTTCAGGGGGAGGGATGGCGTGGTCGCAGTAGTGGCAGCGCAGCCGCCGCTCCCCCTGGTGGAAGGTTAAGGTGATGACGCAGTTGGGGCAGCGGAACGTCAGCCCACAATCGGCGCACAACAGGTAAGGGGCAAAGCCCCTTCGGTTGAGGAGCAGCAACGACTGCTCCCCACGTTCCAGATTCTCCTGCAGCGCCGCCGCCAGAGGGGCCGAGAGGACCCCCGTCGGCCGCTCGCTGGTCAGGTTGACGATCTGCACCGCCGGCAGCGGTCGATCGAGCACCCGGCCCGCCAGCGGGAGGTAACCGGTTTGGCCCGCCTGCGCCCGGTGAAAAGTAGCCAGGGCCGGGGTGGCACTCCCCAGCAGCACCACCGCCTCACTCATCTGCGCACGTACCAGAGCCAGATCGCGGGCATGGTAGCGAAAACCTTCTCCTTGCTTATAGCTCGATTCGTGTTCCTCATCAACCACCACCACCCCGAGCCGGGTCAGGGGGGCGAAAACCGCCGAACGGGCGCCAATGACGATACTCACTTCCCCCCGGGCAATGCGGCGCCAGGCATCGTAGCGCTCGCCATCGGAGAGCCCCGAGTGCAGGACGGCAATCGGGGCTTCCCCCTCGGCGAAGCGGGAGCGGAAACGGCCGACCAGTTGCGGCGTCAGGGCGATCTCCGGCACCAGGACCAGAGCCTGCCGACCGTGCCCCAGGGCGCAGGCGATCGCCCGCAGGTAGATCTCGGTCTTGCCGCTGCCGGTAACCCCGTGCAGCAGAAAGGGGGCAAAACGCCCCGCGGCCAATGCCGCCTCGAGGGTCGTCAACGCCGCCGCCTGCTCCGCACTGGGGACCACCGGCCGATCAGGGTCGGGTTCGAGGTCGCGAAAGGGGTCGCGGCGGCGCTCCACCTGCGTGACCTGCAGAAATCCGAGCTCGGTCAGCCGTTGCAGGGGGGCGTGGGGGGCGGGGAACTGGCGCCCGATGGCGGTTGCCGGCGCCGGGCCGTGAGCCCGCAACCAGGCGAGGATCTCCCGCTGACGGCGGCCGGCCGGCTCGCCCGTCTCCCCCGTCGGCGCATAGCTCCCCTCGGTCAGAATGCCGACCCGCTCCTGATCGCCGCAGAGGCCGGCCGGCAAGGCGGTGCGGATCACCTCCCCCAGCGGGTGGCGATAGTAGTCGGCGGCCCAACGGAAAAAGGGGATCATCGCCGGCGGGAACA
>JACZKF010000445.1 GCA_014860175.1 Desulfuromonadales bacterium
GACCGTCCTGTGGGGGATCACCTACCGCCTGGTCTGCCAATTTCTCGGCCGCCTCGGCCATCTCCTCCCCGCCGGAGAGTTGGCCGGGGATGAGCCCCGGATCTACTGACATGGTCGAATGGGAAGCTATCTGCCGGCAGTGCGGTCGCTGCTGCTTCGAAAAGTGGATCGAGGGGGAAGGGTCGATCCGCTTCACCCGCATCCCTTGCCGCCACCTGGATGTCGTCACCCGCGCCTGCCGGGTCTATGACAAGCGGCTGGAAGTCGGGGAGGGGTGCGTCCGGCTGACTCCGGAAAACGTGCCGACTTTCCACTGGCTGCCGGCCAGCTGCGCCTATGTGGAGTTTTTGGGCGGCGCCCCGCCGGGAACGCCAAAAAGACGTAAAGGCTCAAGACATAACAGGTAATTGTAGTCTGTGATTGTCCGTGGAGTCCATGGAAGGGCCTGACCTGATGACCGTCTCCCCCCAACAGAAGCGCCGCGCCTGGTTCGGCTGGTGCATGTACGACTGGGCCAACTCCGGATTCGCCACGGTGGTGCTGGCGGCGGTCTTCCCGGTCTATTTCGCCGCCCTGGTGCCGACCGATGGCGCCTACATCCCCTTCCTCGGCCGCACCATGCCGGCGGCCGCCCTCTGGGGTTACATTATCGCCGCCTCCATGTTCCTGGTCGCCATTCTGGCTCCTTACCTCGGGGCCCTGGCCGATCATCGGGGGGACCGGCGCCGCTTCCTGATTCTCTTCACCCTGCTCGGCGCCGCCGCCACCAGCCTGTTGGCCTTTGCCGGACCGGGGCGCTATTGGCTGGCCGGCGCCCTGTTCATCGTCGCCAACGTCGGCTTTGCCTCCGGCAACGTTTTCTACAACGCCTTCCTTCCGGCCCTGGCCCGCGGCAGCGAAATGGATCGCCTGTCGGCCCGCGGCTTCGCCACCGGTTACGTCGGCGGCGGCCTCCTCCTCGCCTTCTGCTTCGTCCTCATCCAGTGGCCCGCCACCTTCGGCCTGGCCGACGCGGGCAGCGCCACCCGCCTCGGTCTGCTGATCACCGGCTTGTGGTGGGTCGGGTTCGCCATCCCCACTTTTCTCTATGTCCGCGAAGAGGTCCTGCCGCACCCGCCGGAGGGGCTGCCAACCGGCCTGCGCGGCTACCTGCGCACCCTGGCCGAGATTCGTCACTACCGCGACCTGGCGGTGTTCCTGATCGCCTTCCTCTTCTACAACGACGGCATCCAGACGATCATCGTCGTCTCGGCCATCTTTGCCCGCCAGGAGCTGGGGCTGTCGCAGACCAGCATTCTCGGCTGTTTCCTGATGATCCAGTTCGTCGCCTGGCCCGGGGCTATCCTCTTCGGCCGCCTGGCCGAGCGCGCCGGGGCCAAGACGGCGGTCATGGTCAGTCTGGCGATCTTCACCGGGGTCACCGTCTACGCCTTCTTCCTCCAGCGCGAATGGGAGTTCTGGCTTCTTGCCTTCGTCGTCGCCCTGGTTCTCGGCGGCAGCCAGTCGATCAGCCGCTCCCTGTACGGCGCGCTCATCCCCCCAGGAAAAAATGCCCGTTACTTCGGTTTCTACGCCGTCAGCAGCAAGTTCGCCTCCATTCTCGGCCCCTTCATCTTTGCCCTGATCACCGACCTGACCCGTTCCGCCCGCTTCTCCATCCTCGCCCTTGCCGGCTTCTTCCTCGTCGGCATGGCGCTGCTGGCGACGGTCAAAGTTGAACGGGGACAGGCCCAAGCCCTGCGGGAGATCCCATGACCAGCCGTTATCTGGATCTTCCCAAGCCGCGCCTGTTCGGCCATCGCGGCTTCAGCGCCGCTTATCCGGAAAACACCCTCCCCGCCTTCCGGGCGGCCCTGGAGGCTGGCGCCCGCTACCTGGAACTGGACCTCTGGATGACCCGCGACGGCCAGGTAGTGGTTCACCACGACCGCAACCTGCGCCGCACCTGCGGCCGCTTCCGTCGGATTTCCGCCCTCGATCTCCCCCAGGTTCGGCGCCTCGATGCCGGCTACGGCTTTTCCCCGGACGGCGGAGGCAGCTACCCCTATCGCGGTCAGGGGATCGGCATTCCGCTGCTGGAAGAGGTGCTGACCACCTTCCCTGAGGCCTTCCTCAATCTGGAAATCAAGCAGGCGCGGCCGGCCACCGAGCCGGAGCTGTTGGCGGTGTTGCGGCGCACCGGCAGCACCGGACGGGTGCTGCTGGCCAGCGAGAAAGATGCCGTCATGCGCCGCCTGCGCCATCTCGCTCCAGGAATTCCGACCAGCTTCAGCCAGGGAGAGGTGGCACGCTTTCTGCGCTGGGTGCAGCAGGGAAGAGGCAGCCGGTATCGCCCCCCCGGGGTCGCCCTGCAGGTGCCGGTGACCTACGGCAACACCGTCATCGTCACGGCGGAAACGGTGGCCGCCGCCCACGCCGTCGGACTGGAGGTGCATGTATGGACGGTCAACGAACCGCAGGAGATGCGGCGACTGCTGGCCATGGGGGTCGATGGGCTGATGAGCGATCGCCCCGATCTGCTGGTGGCGGTAGCGGAGGAGAAGTTTTGAGTTCTGAGTTCTGAGTTCTGAGTTCTGAGTTTTGAGTTTTTCCGCCACACCGGAAATCAGTGACGTGCTTGCGTCAGAGAACGAAAAGGCTCGAAATCGGGGGGTAGTGGCGCCTCGAGGACGACTCTCTCCCCGCTGGCAGGATGACGGAAGCCGAGCTTCCAGGCGTGCAGGAGATGACGGGGGACGGGGAGAACGCCCCCGGCGATGGAGACCGCCGTCGCCCCGCCGTAGTGTCGGTCGCCGAGGATCGGATAGCCGGCGCCGGCCAGGTGGACACGGATCTGGTGGGTGCGCCCGGTCTGCGGCCGCGCCTCCACCAGGGCCAGGCCGTCTTGCCGGGCCAGGGTGCGAAAGAGCGTCTCCGCCGGCTGACCGCCGGCCCGTACCGCCTCGATCCGCCCCCGGCGCCCCGGCCGCAAAAAATTGCTCACAGCGAAATCGTCCGGCGGGGTACCCGCCACCAGGGCCAAATAAACTTTTTCCACCTCTCGGTCGGCGAAAGCGGCGGCCAGAGCCCGGTTGGCCTCGGTGGTCAAGGCGAGGAGAAGGACCCCCGAGGTGTCGGCATCGAGACGGTGCAGGAGGATCGGGGCGGCGGCGCGCCCCTGGCGGCCAAGAAAAGCCCGCACCCAGTCGAGGGCGTTGGCGCCGCCGGCCACGGTCGGGTGCGAGGGGAGCCGTGGCGGCTTGGCCAGCGCCAGCAGCTCCTCGTCCTGGTACAGCAGCTCCGGCTGAGGAGAGGGAGCCGGAGGGGACGCCTCCTCCAGAGTGATCCGGATCGTTTCGCCGCCGTTGAGCAGCTCCCCGGCCCGCCGAACGGTCCGCCCGTCGACGAACACCTGCCCGCCGTCGAGCGCCTTCTTGATCGCCTTGCGCGGGGCGCCGAGGAGACGGGCGAGAAACCGGTCGAGGCGCTCGCCGGCCGCCGGCCCATCGACCTCGAGGATCTCTCTTCGCCCCCCGGCCATCAGGTCAACTCCCCGTGCAGACCATCTTCGGCCAGGGCGGTCACCCGCAGCCGCCGCAGCTCCCCTTCCGTCGCCTCCCCGGTAAAACGCACCGGCAGGTAGTGGCGGCTCAGGCCACTGCGCCACCCTCCCCGCACCCCTTTCTCCACCACCACCTCGAGTTGCCGGCCGATAAACCGGCGAGCGAAGGCTGCCTGCTTGACCGCACCGAGCTCCCGCAGCCGGGCGGCTCGCCCCTTGATCAGCTCACCGGCGACCTGTTCGGGCATGGTCGCCGCCGGGGTGCCGGGGCGCCGGCTGAAGGGGAAGACATGCAGATGGGTGACCGGCAGCTCCTGCACCAGCCGCAGGGTGTTGGCGAACTCCTCTTCAGACTCGCCGGGAAAGCCGGCGATCAGGTCGAGGCCGATGGCTGCCTCGGGGAGACGGTGGTGGATCGCCTCGATCAGGGTCCGGAAGAAGGCGGTGTCGTAGACCCGGTTCATCCGTCTCAGGACCGCATCGTCACCGGCCTGCAGCGGGATATGGAAATGCGGGCAGAGGATCTCCGAGGCAGCCACCGCCTCAATCAGCTCCAGGGGGATCTCCGTCGGCTCGATGGAGCCGAGGCGCAGTCGGCGCAAGCCCGACTCTTCCTGCAGGGCCCGCACCAGGGCGAGGAGGGAGGTGGGGGGAGTCAGGTCGGCGCCGTAGCCGCCGATGTGGATGCCGGTCAGGACGATCTCCGGGTAGCCGGCCGCCACCAGGGCACGGACCTGCTCCTGCACCTGCGCCGGCGCCACCGAGCGGCTGCGCCCCCGGGCATAGGGGATGATACAGTAGCTGCAGAAGGCGTCGCAGCCGTTCTGGATCTGAACGAAGGCCCGGCTGCGGTCGGTAAAGGTAGAGATCGCCAGCGGCGAGGTCGCGGCCGCGCTGCGGATATCGCCGACCAGGATCCCTTCGGCACTCTCCAGCAGCTGCGGCAGGTCACGCTTTTCTTCATTGCCGAGAACCAGGGTGACGCCAGGAATCGCCTGCAGCCCGGCCGGGTCGACCTGGGCGTAACAGCCGGTCACCACCACCCGGCAGGCGGCGTTGAGGCGACGGGCCCGGCGGATCAGGTTGCGCGACTGGGCGTCGGTGGCAGCGGTCACCGTGCAGGTGTTGACCACCACCAGCTCGGCCCCCGCCTCGAAAGGGACCAGCCGGTAACCGGCCGCCCGCAGCCGCTCCTCCAGCGCCGCCGATTCGAACTGGTTGGTCTTGCAGCCTAGCGTGGCGATGGAGACGGTACGGCTCATAGTCGGGGTATCTGCCACGAATTCACACGTAAAGAGTCAATGCTTGTTCTTTAGCCACGAATTCACACGAATAAACACGAATAAGGCAGGAACCTTGTTTTTTTTTCTTGCAGGTGATTTGTGAATATAGGTTTCAGGTTCGTTCTATTCGTGTGCATTCGTGTGAATTCGTGGCAAAGAGGTTTTCTTACTCGATCCACCCACCGCCGATCACCCGGTCCCGGTCGTAGAAGACGGCCGCCTGGCCGGGGGTGACCCCGCGTTGGAGGTTGGCGAAGACGACCCGGGCCCGACCGGCGGGCAGCGGCGTGATCTCGGCGGGCACCCCCTGGTGGCGATAGCGGATGCGGCAGACGGCCTGCAGGGGGGCGGCCGGTTCGCCCTGGCTCCAGTTGACGCCATGCACGACGAGTTCAGCGCGGGCCAGGTGCTCCTCCTCGCCGACCACCACCTGCCGGCGGTCGGCGTCGATGCCGACGACGAACAGCGGCCGCGGCCAGGCGATCCCCAGACCCCGGCGTTGGCCGACGGTGTAGCGGTAGGTGCCGAGATGGCGACCGAGCAGCCGGCCGGAGACATGGACGATCTCCCCGTTCATCTCCCCCCCGCCGCGCTCCTCTTCCAGAAACCGCACGTAATCGCCGTCGGGGACGAAGCAGATGTCCTGGCTCTCCGGCTTCTCGGCGGTGCGCAGGCCGAAGCGGGCGGCATGGGCCCGCACCTCCTCCTTGGTCATATCGCCGAGGGGGAAGAGGACCCGCCCCATCTGTTCCTGGGTCAGGGTGAAAAGGAAGTAGCTCTGGTCTTTTTGCGGATCGAGACCCTGGCGCAGGGAGAAGGCGCCGTCTTCGCCGATGATGCGGGCGTAGTGGCCGGTGGCCAGAAAATCGGCCTCCAGTTCCCGGGCGCGGCGCAGCAGCAGCTCGAATTTGAGCAGCTGGTTGCACAGGACGCAGGGGTTGGGGGTGCGGCCGGCGAAGTAGTCGTCGCAGAAGCGGTCGATCACCTGCCGCTGGAACTCCTGCTCGAAGTTGACCACGTAGAAGGGGATGCCGAGCCCCTCGGCGACCCGCCGGGCATCGTGGACATCGTCCAGGGAGCAGCAGGTGCCGAAGGTGTCGCCATGCTGGGCGGTGAAGCTGGAGTAGTCCCAGATCTGCATGGTCATGCCGATCACCTCGTGCCCCTGCTCCTGCAGCAGCGCCGCGGTCACCGACGAATCGACCCCGCCGCTCATGGCGACGACAATGCGCTTCTTTTCAGTCATAGTCAGGTTTCACGCCAAAGCCTTCTTTCTGTTTCTGGTTCTCTTCGCGATCTTCGCGCCTTCGCGTGAAATGGTTCCTTTTTTTGAAAAAATAGAGGGCCACCCGCTGAGGCGGCAGCCCTCCAGATACGACTCGCCATCCCGGTTGTTACTTCTGCTTCTCCCGGTAGTTTTTGATCGCCTCGTGCAGGGCGTCGGCGGCCAGGTTGGAGCAGTGCATCTTCTGCGCCGGCAGGCCGTCGAGGGCTTCGGCGACGGCGGCGTTGGTCAGCTGCAGCGCCTCGTCGACGGTCTTCCCCAAGGCCATCTCGGTGACCATCGAGGAGGTGGCGATGGCCGCCCCGCAGCCGAAAGTCTTGAACTTGATGTCGGTGATCACCCCGTCGTCGACCTTCAGGAAAATCTTCATGATATCGCCGCAGGAGGCGTTCCCCACCTCCCCTACGCCGTCGGCATTCTCGATCTCCCCGACATTGCGGGGATTGCTGAAATGGTCCATCACTTTGTCAGTGTACATATGAACTCCTTTAAAGTCGTAATTTGTAATATGTAATAGGTAATTGTAAACCCGTTCTGAACTCATCACGATCTCGAATCACATATCACATATCACCTATCACGCCATCAGCCCCTTTAAATGCGTTTTACGATAGAACATTCCTCGCAGGTCAGGTGCCGCTGATACAAAGGGCTCATATCGCGCAGGCGCTGGACGATGGGGGGGAGGATTTCGAGAACGTAGTCGACCTCCTCTTCCGTGTTGTCGGGCCCCAGGCTGAAGCGGGTGCTGGAGTGGGCCAGGGTGATCTCGACGCACATCGCCCCCATGACGTGGGACGGCTCGAGGGAGCCGGAGGTGCAGGCCGAACCGGAAGAGGCGGCGATCCCCTTCAGATCGAGATTGAGCAGCAGGCTCTCCCCTTCGATCCAGGCGAAACTGACATTGAGGGTATTGGGGAGACGCACCGTCGGGTGACCGTTGAGCTTGACTTCCGGAATCCGGGCAAAGATCCCCTGCTCCAGCCGGTCGCGCAGACGCCGCACCTTCTCCATCTTCAGCGCCAGCTCCTGGCCGGCCAGCTCGCAGGCCAGCCCCAGGCCGACGATCGCCGGCACGTTGTGGGTGCCGGCGCGCCGGTTGCGCTCCTGATGCCCGCCGTGGATGAGAGGGGTCAGCTTGGTCCCCTTGCGGATAAACAGAGCGCCGACCCCTTTGGGGGCGCCAAGTTTGTGGCCGGAGACAACCAGCAGGTCGACGTTGGCCTTCTGCACATCGACCGGCACCTTGCCGAGAGCCTGCACCGCATCGGTGTGGAAGCGGACCCGGTGCTTGCGGGCGATGGCGCCGACTTCCTCGATCGGGAACAGGGTGCCGGTTTCGTTGTTCGCCCACATGGCCGAGATCAGGATGGTCTGCGGCCGAATGGCCGCTTCCAGGGCCGCCAGGTCGAGCATGCCGTCGCAGTCGACCGCCAGATAGGTCACCTCGAACCCCTGCTTCTCGAGAAACTTGCAGGTATTGAGAACAGCCGGATGCTCGACCGCGGTGGTGATGATGTGATTCCCCTTGTCGCGCAGAGCGTCCGCCGTCCCCTTGATGGCGAAGTCGTCTCCTTTGCTGCCGCAGGAGACGAAGACGATCTCCGCCGGCGAGCAGTTGATCAGCCGGGCGACCTGCTCCCGCGCCTTCTCCACCGCCCCAGCCACCGCCCGCCCGGCCCAGTGGACACTCGAGGGGTTGCCGAACTGCTCGCAAAAAAACGGCAGCATCGCCTCCAGCACTTCCGGCCGCACCGCCGTGGTGGCGTTATTGTCCATGTAGATGCGCTTCACTTACTCTCCTCCTTCTTCTATCTGAAAGCGTAATATGTAATCAGTGACGAGTGATATGTAAAGGACTTTACTCATCACCCATCACACCTCACGCTTCTGCTTTTGCATTTTCTGCCGGGCTTCCCGCGTCAGGTCCTCGAGAGTGATCGAGGCGAGAAATTGGCGGATGCGCTCTCCCAGCCCGTGCCAGACGGTGTGGGTGACGCACTGCTCGGGGCAGACGCAGCCCCCCTCCTCCATGCAGGAGACCGGCAACAAAGTCTCCTCGACGCTGTCGATGATCTCGTCGACCCGGATCTGCGCCGCCGGCCGCGCCAGCAGGTAGCCGCCGCCGGGACCGCGCACGCTGCCGACAATCCCTCCCTGGCGCAGTTTCACGAACAGCTGCTCCAGATAAGGGAGGGAAATCTCTTCCCGGACGGCAATCTCGCGGATGGCAACGGGAGAATCGTCGGCGTGCAGATTAAGGCTCACCATGGCCCGCACTGCGTACTGGGCCTTGGTCGATAGTCGCATCGGCTCCCTCCTGGGGCTTTTGTTGATCGATCTGCTGGCGCAGTCGCGCCTGTTCCGTCGTCAGCGTCTTCACCTGCTCTTCCAGGGCCCGGATCTGATCAAACAGACAGGCAATCGCTTTCGCCTCCGGGTCGGGAAGCCGGCCGTGTTCGAGGTCGACCTTCTTCTCTTCGGTGCCGCCGGACATCACCATCCGTCCAGGCACACCAACCACGGTGGAGTTGGGGGGGACTTCCTTGACCACCACCGAATTGGAGCCGATCTTGGCGTTGTCGCCGACGGTAAAGGGGCCCAACACCTTCGCCCCGGAGCCGATGACCACGTTGTTGCCCAGAGTCGGGTGCCGCTTCTCCTTAGCCCAGGAGGTGCCGCCGAGGGTAACGCCGTGGTAAAGGGTGCAGTTGTCGCCGATCTCCGCCGTCTCGCCGATGACCACCCCCATGCCGTGGTCGATGAAAAAACCGTGGCCGATCTTGGCGCCGGGGTGGATTTCAATGCCGGTGAAAAACCGCCCGAGATGGGAAATGAACCGGGCCGGGAAGTAGATCTTCATCGTCCAGAGCCGGTGGGACAGCCGATGGAACAGCATGGCGTGGAAGCCGGGATAGCAGAAAATAACCTCCAGCACATTGCGCACTGCCGGATCCCGCTCGAATACCGCCCGGATATCTTCTTTCAACGTCTTCAGCACGGCTCGCGTACTCCCTTCGCCCGACAGATTCCTCCCGAAGGAGACTGCCCAACCGAATAAC
>JACZKF010000446.1 GCA_014860175.1 Desulfuromonadales bacterium
TCGTCCACCCCTCCGCCCAGCTCGCCGAAGACGTCGTTGTCGGCCCGCACGCTTTCATCGACGCCGACGTGACCATCGGTCGCGGCACGGTGATCCAGCATGGTGCCCACGTCGGGCGCTGGACCCGGATCGGCGAGAACAACCGCATCTACCCCTTCGCGGCGGTCGGCCTCGACCCGCAGGACCTCGGCTACAAAGGGGAGGAGGCGTGGACGGTGATCGGCGACGGCAACGTGATGCGCGAGGGGTTCACCGTCCACCGCGGCAACCGCCCAGGGACCGAGACGGTCGTCGGCAACAACAACTACTTCATGGCCAACAGCCACATCGCCCACAACTGCGTCATCGGCAATCACGTCATCCTGGTCAACGGCTGCCTGCTGGCCGGCCACGTGGAAGTCGGCGACCGGGCGATCATCTCCGGCAACTGCCAGGTGCACCAGTTCGTCCGCATCGGCCCCTTCGCCATGATGCGCGGCGGCTCCCGCGCCCCCAAGGACATCCCCCCCTTCTGCATCAACGACGGCACCAGCTGGCTGCGCGCCATCAACGTCGTCGGCCTGCGCCGCAACGGCTTCGATGCCCGCCGCATCCGGGCGGTCAAGGAAGCGTTCAAGACCCTCTTTCGCGCCGGTCTGCGGCAGGAAGAGGCGTTGGCCCGGGTCGAGGCCACTCCCGACCTCACTGATGACGTCCGCCAGATTCTCGCCTTCATCCGCGCCAGCAAGCGCGGAGTGGGGAGCGGCCGGCGGTCGGCGGGGGAGGAGTAACCGACCACCTCCGGTGCCCTCTACCTGAACACCCAGCTCTGCTGACCACCCCCAGCCCCTCCTTATCAGGGAGGGGGGCTAAATTCCCCTCCTGATTCAGGAGGGGTCAGGGGTGGTCGCCCCCACGCTTCACCTCATTTTTCCGCGCATCCTCCCGTAATCCTTCGTATTCCAACTGAGACATAAGACAAAGTCCGATGCCGACGTTGGCTGAATTCCCAACGCACAATCAGCCTTCTTACGGGTTTACAGAACCGGAATAAGCGCTTAAATGAGGGCAAGCTCAAACATTGGGATCGGCCCATGAAATGGAACATAAATTTACAAACTTTAGTTGCAGATGAAGAAGGGGCGACCATGGTCGAATACGGGATCATGATCGGGTTCATTGCCACAATCTGTGTTTTGGCAGTCTCTGGCTTTGGCCGAGCAGTGTTGTCCCTTTTTGAAAGCGCTTTACCCCCATGGGGGGGATAAAGCGAGATGGGTTTTCACCGACAGCATTGGCTGTCTATCTCAAACCGATGGAGGAAAAAAATGGAAATGCTGAAAAAGAAAATGATGGAACTGTGGAGTGATGAAGAAGGTGCAACAATGGTTGAATATGGTCTTATGGTCGCATTGATTGCGGTCGTTGTCGCCGTTGCCGCCACAACGTTGGGTGAGGCAATTGCCACATTGTTTGGCGATGTAGAAGCTTCTTTATAGAAAATGTTAACCTTTGCATCATTTTTGTTTCTTGCCGCAATAAGCTTTACTGATATCCGGCGGAAGAAAATTCCCAATTTTATTGTCACATTAACCTCAATTTTGGCTATTTTTATTCACGTTTACACGGACAAAATTGATGGATTATTTTTTTCCGTTCTAGGTTTTACTTTGGGATTTATCGTTTTACTAATCCCTTTCTTCTTAAGCGGAACGGGTGCAGGGGACGTAAAAGCTTTTGCTGCGCTGGGGGCCCTGATCGGGCCCTCAGCAATTTTCCAGACTTTTCTCTACACGGCGCTTATAGGGGGGGTAATCGCTGTCGGTTATTACGTAGTCGTCTACGACATCCGTGCGAAGGCGCGGGCTGGCATGTTGGCCTTGGGGGCTTTCGCCGCCTCCCGCGATCCGCGCTGCCTGCTGCCGGAGACGCCGAAGAAAAAGCACAAATTCCCCTACGCCCCGGCCATTGCCCTCGGTTATCTGGCCTATCTCGCCTGGGGCAATATCGTCTGAACCGCCGGCCGGGAAGAATTTTTTCCTGGACTCTTCCTCCCCTGCAGGCTCTCTTTCCCTGCTTGACACGGGGGAAAAACAAGCTATGTTATGAGTCATCTTTAACGTTAGCCTTAATTAAGGACAGGCACGGATGAAACGCTATGGCCCTCTGATCGCTCTCGTCTTCGCCGTCGGTTTCGGCCTGCTGGCCGTCATGCTGGCCAACCAATGGCTCAGCTCCCGCGGTCAGGAGATCGCTGCTCCCTCCGAGCCGGCCACCCAACTGGTGCGGGTGGCGGTCGCCGCCAGGGACCTCGACATCGGTACCCCTCTGACTGCCCAACACCTGGTGCTGACGCAATGGCCCAAGACCTCTGTCCCCAAGGGAGCTTTCCATGATCTGGAATCTCTGCAGGAACGGACCGTCATCACCAAGTTATGGGCGGGCGAACCGATTTTGGCGCCACACCTGGCCGCCCCGGGTTCGGGAGCCGGCATGGTAGCGACCATCAGCCCCGGAATGCGGGCGATGGCGGTACGGGTCGATGAGGTAAGCGGCGTCGGCGGCTTCATTCTCCCCAACACCTATGTCGATCTGATCGCCGTCGACGGCGACCGCAAGGCGTCCGTGGCCAAAACTCTGCTGAACCGGATCCGGGTCCTGGCCATCGCCCAGGAGACTTTCACCGAGGACGGCAAGCCGAAGGTGGTGAAGACCGTCACCCTCGAGCTGCTGCCGAAAGAGGCGGAGAAGGTCGCCCACCAGATGCATGACGGGACCATTCATCTGGTTCTGCGTAATCCTCTGGACGAAGCACTCCCTGAACCCGAAAAAGTGGCCGTTCAGAAAGCCGTCCAGAAGGCGGTCGTCAGCCGCCCTGCCCCCAAGCCGGAGCCGAGTTTCCAGGTGGAGGTGTTCCGCCGCAGCAAGAAGGAGTCGGTCAACTTCAAAGGTGACGACCTCTGATCCGTTTCGCTTGAAATGAATATCCCAGGAGGTTTGAAATGGATTTCCGCCGTCTCTGGCGCCCGGTCTTGAATGCACTGCTGATCGCCGCAACCATCCTGCTCGTCTCCAACTTCGCCCATGCCCAGCAGGCGGAGCAGCGGAGACTTGAACTGCGGGTGGGTGGCTCGGAACAGGTTCGAACCAGTGCCCCCTTCAAGCGCGTCTCCATCGCCGACCCCGAGGTGGCCGACATCGTCGTCCTCTCTCCGCAGGAAGTCTACGTCTACGGCAAGAAGGTCGGCTATACCAGCGTCATCCTCTGGGAAGACCAGCGGGCCCGGACCCTCCTCGACGTGATCGTTGCCCTCGACGCGACCCCCCTGAAGGAAAAACTCCACGAACTCTACCCCGACGAGGAGATCAAAGTCCACACCTCCGAGCGTGGCATCGTCCTCTCCGGGACCGTCTCCAGCCCGGAAATGGTGGAGCAGGCAATCCGTTTGGCGCAGATCTACCT